>NZ_CP133721.1:1800000-2100000 GCF_031326205.1 Flavobacterium sp. 20NA77.7
CAATTTCTTTTGCGATATTATCAGTAGCTTTTTCAACGTCTAAACCGTCTTTTTTAACTTGCTCAGATTTTAACAAACCTGCTTTTACAACGTTAGCCACAGAACCTTGTTGTTCATCACATGCAGCAAGTGCAGCATTTACATCTCCAGACTTAACACTTGAAATTACATTTTTAACAAAAGTATCTAAATTACCTTTTCCAGAAACTTTAGATAAAACTATAAATCTTTCAACAGAGAAAGTAATTGTCATCAATAAAAAGCCTAATAATACTGGTACAATATAACCTCCTAGGTACATTGTTCCTAATATGTTTTTTGGAGCATGTTTCTCAGCATCATTAAAATTACTTGCTGAACCTAATACATATGCCCAAACTAGGAATCCGACAATAATACATGCAATAATTGCAATACCTGTGAACATTCCAACTCCTTTACTTTCTTTGTTCTCTACAGAAACGTTTAAATCCTGTGCCATTTTCTTAATTTTTAGTTTAAATTGATTAATAAATTATTTAATTAATTTGATTTATGTTAAGTCGCAAATTTATATGAATTAGACTTTAAAAAAAAACTAAATCAATAAAAATTAACATTAACATAATCTTAAAAACAAATATTATACCAAAAACAAAGTGAACTATATTATTTTTTTATTAATAAAAATGCAGTTTAGGTTAAAAATTAAAAATCATACTCAAACATAAAGTTGTTTTTTAAGGCATTCAGGTTGTTTTTTTTAAATTATTTATAATAATTTTGTTTTCGAAAAAAAACGCATTAAAAAATTCATCTAAGCTGTATTTTTAAAAATCTTGCAGGAATTAATTTAGCGTTTAAACCTCAATTGATGAAGGGAATTATTACAATAGGATTATTAGTGTTATCCAATGTATTTATGACATTAGCTTGGTATGGTCATTTAAAATTTAAAGAATTCAAATTATTTGAAAATGCCGGTTTGCTTACTCTAATATTTATTAGTTGGGGATTAGCCTTATTTGAATATTTTTTTCAAGTACCTGCAAATAAAATAGGTTTTCAAGGCAATGGAGGTCCTTTTTCTTTATTACAGTTAAAAGTCATTCAGGAAGTAATTACTCTACTAATTTTTGTTACTTTTAGTTTTTTATTCTTCAAAAACGAGACCTTAAAATGGAATCATATATTAGGATTTTGTTTTTTAATTTTAGCCGTTTATTTTATTTTTAAAAAGTAATACTACAAATTCAAATGAAAAAATATACCATACAAAAGACGCCATTTATAGTTCCAACCACAGATGGAAAAAGGATTGCTGAGCACCACGGTTTAGCTAGTACTGCAAACCCTGAAATTTCACTTGCACATATGATTGCGCCACCAGGCTGGAGTGAACCTTTTCAAACACCAGAATTTGATGAATATACTTTTATTATTCGCGGAAAAAAACAATTTATTATCGAAGAGGAACAAATTATTTTAGAAGCTGGTCAATCTATTAAAATTGAAAAAAATACGAGGGTTCAATATTCCAATCCATTTAACGAACCGTGTGAGTATATTGCTATTTGTAAACCTGCATTTGATTTTACAAAAGTACACAGAGAAGATTTTTAATCTTTTTGAAGTAAGTTTAAAATTTTTGTTTCAACTTCTTCAGAATTCCATTTGTTTTCAATGTCTGGCATTTGCATGATTTGTTCCATAATTTGATTTTGGAAATCGCCTATAGCTAATGCTTCAGAATAAGGTTGATGACTGAAAGTTACTCTACTATATAAAGGCACCCATTTTTCAGGATGTTTTTCTGAGAACCACTTTTCAATTTTCTTTTGCAATAAAAATTTAGCATCTGCTGTTTTGGCACTCATTTCCATAAAGTTTCGATACGAAAGTTCCGCAATAGCGTCGGCATTTGGTTTTCTTTCCAATTGATATTCTTTAAATATAGTGTGCCAATCATCACCATATTGTTCAATTTTTTCCATCAATATGGTTATGTCTTCAAAACCGGCATTCATACCGTGACCATAAAATGGAACAATAGCATGCGCTGCATCACCAATAAGTGCTACTTTATCTTCAAAAGCCCATGGATAACATTTCATTGTAACTAAATAGCTTGTGGGATTTCGGTAAAAATCCTCTATCAAATTTGGCAATACTTCTTTTGTATCTGGGAAATATTCTGCAAAAAAATCAACCAGCTTTGATTTATCTTGTAGGGTTTCAAATGAATTTTCTCCTTGATGCGGCATAAATAACGTACACGTAAATGTGCCATCAGGGTTTGCCAATGCCATCAACATGAAATTTCGTCTAGGCCATATGTGTAATGAATTTTTATCTAATTTATGGGTTCCATCAGCATTAGCAGGAATATGAAGCTCTTTGTATCCTAATGGAATAAATTCTTGGGAATAATTAAACATACTTTGTCGCTGCATGCGGTGTCTTACTCTTGAAAACGCGCCATCTGCTCCAAAAATTTTATCATATTTTAGCTCATTCCAAACTCCTCTTTCCTCTTCGCCTTCATGAAGTGTGGCTGTGTTTAGTGTGACATCCCAAACTTTATGATTGAAATAAAATACAACACCTGCCTGTTCCGCTAAATCGACCATTTTTTTATTTAAATTACCCCTTGATAATGAAAAAATAGCTTCGCCTTCTTTTCCGTAATATTGATAATTTAGAGGCTCGTGAGGCAAATGAATAGCACGCTTATCTACAGGAATACCAATCTGCTTAATTTCGTCAACTAAACCAATTTTTTCTAAAGCACGCCAACCTCTATTTGACATTACTAAATTTATAGATCTTCCAGAAAAATTTATTTTCCTAATATCTGGACTTCTATCATATACATGAACTGTATGACCCAGTTTTTTTAAATAAATAGCTAACAGCGTACCTACTAAACCAGAACCTACAATAGCTATTTTTTGGGGTGTTTGCATGATTTTTCTAAAAATTGAGTGTCGTTCCCACAGGCAACTTATTGTTTTTTGCTAATACCCCACACATGTGAAACAACATTCTAGCTCCTACATTTCCGTCCCAATCGTCAGACTCACCGGGTGCTACTTCTACTAAGTCAAAACCAATAATATCTTTACCTGAATCTGCTAGTAAATTAAATAAATAAGTCGCTTGTTCGAAAGAAAATCCTCCAGGAACTGGCGTGCCTGTATTAGGGCAATACCAAGGATACATACCATCAATATCAAAAGATATACAAACTTTTTGAGGCAATTGTGCTATAATTTCTTCACATTGTTGCTTCCATGTTTTGCCTTCAAATTGTGCCTTTTTTAAATCACTATCTGTAAATACTTTCACTCTGCCTTTTGCTTGCTGTACCACATCTACTTCTTGTTCACAAAAATCTCTAATTCCCACTTGTACAATTTTTGAAACTTGAGATAGTTGTAACGTATTATACATGATAGAAGCGTGGGAATATGTGAACCCTTCGTAAGCAATACGCAAATCCATGTGAGCATCTAAATGCAAGATGCCGAACGAATCATGCGTTGCTGCTAATGCTTCATAATAGCCAAGTGGTGTACTATGATCACCACCAAGCAAAACCACTTTTTTACCTTTACTTTGCCAAAATTGAATTCGTTCTTTTACTTCAGTATGTAATTCACGGCATACTTTATTTATTTTATCTAAATCGGCTTGTAGAACAGGAAATGTGGCTACGTCTTCCCCTTTTTCTAATGCTTCAATTATAGGCTGCGCTAAACTTTTATGTTTTTCTGAATTTTTTGCCCAATGTTCGGGCGCTTCATCCATATATATGCCTAATTTCCATAATTCTGGAAAATCTTGATGATGTAAATCAACTTGGTAAGAAGCATCTAAAACAGCATTTGGTCCATCTGAAGCTCCTGCTCCATAACTCACAGTAACTTCCCAAGGCACAGGTACTATTACAATTTCACTTTCGTCTGCTGTAAAAGGCAATCCAAAAACCGTAGCATCTGCTAAGCCTGGCTGTGATGGATCAAAATTATCTATTTTTTGTTGTTTCGTCATTTTTTATTCTATTTCAAGTTAAAAATAATTTCTTACCTATTTACTGTTTACTATAATACCTTTTTTTAAAATTTGCCCAAATTCATACATATCTTCAAAAGAAGTATAAAATGGAACAGGTGCTAATCGAATTACATTTGGTTCTCTCCAATCTGTTACCACGCCATTTTGCATTAAATAATTAAATAGTTCTTTTCCTTGGCCGTGAAGATATACCGATAACTGGCAACCTCTTTCAGTAGAATTTGAAGGTGTAATTATCTCGAAATTAGCTTGTTCTACTTCTTTATCAATTTCTTGTAAAACAAATTCAAGATAAGATGTAATTAAATTTCTTTTTGCAATTAACTTATCCATTCCAACCGCATTAAACATTTCAACAGATGCTAAATATGGCGCTAAAGAGAGTACCGGCAAATTACTTACTTGCCAGCCATTTGCTCCCTGAACTGGATCAAAACTTGGTTCCATTAAAAAACGACGCTCTTTATTATGGCCATACCAACCTGCAAAACGAGCTAAATTTTTATTTGTATGATGTTTTTCATGTACAAAAAAACCTGAAGCATTACCTGGTCCAGAATTCATATATTTATAACTACACCACGCAGCGAAATCAACCTGCCAATCGTGTAAATGCATTTCAATATTACCTGCCGCATGGGCTAAATCCCAACCCACAATAGCGCCTTGATCATGACCTGCTTTAGTGATTGCCTGCATATCAAATACTTGACCTGTATAATAATTTACGCCTCCAATAAGTACAAGTGCTAGTTCATCACCTACTTCCTTAATTTTTGCCAACACATCTTCGTGATGAATGTTCAGTTCTCCCTCACGTCTCTTAACCTCTACGATTGCCTCGCTTGGATTAAACCCAATATTTTTTGCATGAAAAGCAACTTGAGTTTGCAACATATATTGATCTGAAGGAAAGGCTTTTTCTTCGCAAATTATTTTAAACCTAGTAGTTGTAGGTTGATAAAAAGACACCAATAACAAATGTAAGTTTATCGTTAGCGTATTCATTACACCTACTTCTGAAGGTAAAGCCCCAACAATTTTACTTAGTGGCTCACAAAAACGTTCATGGTAATCCCACCAAGGCTTGTCAGAATAAAAATGTCCTTCTACCGCCATATTAGCCCAGTCATTCATGATTTCATCTACATACGATTTTGTAATCTTAGGCTGTAACCCTAACGAATTTCCTGTAAAATAAATAACATCTTTACCGTTATGTTGAGGAAAATAAAATTCATTTTTATAGTGTGCTAATTCATCATTTGCATCTAATTTTTTTGCAAATTCTCTGGTGTTTTGAAAGTTCATTATGGTTTGTTTTTCGGTGGTGTAAATTTAGCAAATTTTAATGAAAGGTTTGTTAAAATAAGAAAGAGGCAGTTAAAAATTAACAGCCTCTCTTTTACTTAATATTTTCAAAATTAAAGAATTAACATTGCATCTCCATAAGAATAGAAACGGTATTTTTCTTTAATAGCTTCGTCATACGCTTTTTTCATTAAATCATGCCCGCAAAATGCAGAAATCATCATTAATAAAGTAGATTTTGGCGTATGAAAATTAGTTACCATACAATCTGCTATACTAAAATCATATGGCGGATAAATAAATTTATTTGTCCATCCCACATATGGATTTAAAGTTCTCATAGAAGACACGGAACTTTCTAAAGCACGCATAGATGTTGTTCCTACACAACAAACTTTAGATTTTCTTACTTTAGCTTTATTTACAATATCACAAGATTCTTGTGCAATCATCATTTCTTCAGAGTCCATTTTATGTTTAGATAAATCTTCTACTTCTACAGGATTAAAAGTACCTAAACCAACATGTAATGTTACTTCTGCAAATTCAATTCCTTTAATTTCTAAACGTTTCATCAAGTGTTTGGAGAAATGCAAACCTGCTGTTGGAGCTGCTACAGCTCCTTCCTCTTTAGCGTAAATAGTTTGGTAACGTTCTGCATCTTCGGGCGTTACTTCTCTATTGATATATTTTGGAATGGGTGTTTCACCTAGCTCAACTAATTTTTGTCTGAATTCTTCATACGAACCATCGTATAAAAAGCGTAACGTTCTTCCACGAGACGTAGTATTGTCAATTACTTCTGCCACAAGAGAATCGTCTTCGCCAAAATACAATTTATTACCAATTCTAATTTTACGTGCTGGATCTACTAGTACATCCCAAAGACGTTGTTCTGCATTTAATTCTCTTAACAAAAACACTTCAATACGCGCTCCTGTTTTTTCTTTATTTCCATAAAGACGTGCTGGAAATACTTTTGTGTTATTTAAAACCATTACATCTCCATCGTCAAAATAATCAATGATATCTTTAAACATTTTGTGTTCAATAGTTCCTTTTTTTCTATCAACAACCATCAAACGAGACTCATCTCTATTTTCTGCAGGGAATTCGGCAAGTAATTCTTCAGGTAAATTAAAATTAAAGTGCGATAATTTCATATAAAATTTGAATTTAGAATTTAGAATTTAGAATTTTTCTAAATATCTGTTGCAAATATACAATCTGAAAACAGGGGTTGTCAAGTAAAAAGTGATTTATTTTAAATAAGTTTTCTACCCCCGACTGAAATGGGAGCTTGGGAGCTATAAAATACTAGAAAACTTTTTATAAAAGAGCGACATAAGAAGCTCCTTTTTAAAATTAGTTTTCTTTTTTTATGTGACCAACTCTAATGTAAGGCGGGAATAGGGTTTTAAAAAAAAGCCCCGAACAAATGTCGAGGCTTTACTATTATCTTTTATTCATTTCAACAAATGGGCGTAATGGATAACCTGTATATACTTGTCTTGGTCTTCCAATAGGTTCTTTATTGATACGCATTTCTTTCCATTGTGCAATCCAACCTGGTAATCTTCCGATTGCAAATAATACAGTAAACATATCTGTAGGAATTCCTATAGCACGGTAAATAATACCTGAATAGAAATCAACATTTGGATATAATTTTCTTTCTACAAAATAAGGATCAACTAATGCTGCTTCTTCTAATTGTTTTGCAATAGTTAAAATAGGGTCGTTTACTCCTAATTGTGCTAATACTTCGTCAGCTGCTTTTTTAATGATTTTTGCTCTTGGGTCAAAGTTTTTATACACTCTATGTCCAAAGCCCATTAATCTGAACGGATCATTTTTATCTTTTGCTTTTGCTAAATATTTTTGTGCATCTCCTCCATCTTTTTGAATGGCTTCAAGCATTTCTAACACCGCTTGATTAGCACCTCCGTGAAGAGGCCCCCATAAAGCTGAAACACCTGCAGATATTGAAGCAAATAATCCGGCATGAGATGAACCTACAATTCTAACGGTTGATGTAGAACAGTTTTGTTCGTGATCAGCGTGTAAAATAAATAATTTATCTAATGCATTTACAATCGTTTGATTAGTTTGATAGGGCCCTGTTGGTAATTCAAACATTAAACGCATGAAATTTTCCACGTATCCTTTTGTATTATCGTAATAGTTTAAAGGATAACCCATCATTTTTCTGTATGTCCAAGTTGCAATAACCAAGAATTTACCCATAGTTTTACAAACTGCTTCATACATTTCTTTTTCATTTTCTACATTAACTACTTTTGGATTAAAGGCAGTTAAGGCACTTGTTAATGAAGATAAAACACCCATTGGATGAGCTGTTTTTGGAAAACCATCAATAATGTTTTTCATTTCTTCATTGACTAACGTATATTTTCTAATATCGTTTTCAAATTGAGCTAATTGCTCTTTTGTAGGCAACTCTCCAAAAATTACTAAATAAGAAACTTCTAAAAAGTTAGCCTTTTCGGCTAATTCTTCAATAGAGTAGCCTCTATATCTTAAAATTCCTTCTTCTCCATCAAGGAAAGTGATTTCACTTTTACAAGAACCTGAATTTTTGTATCCTGGATCGATTGTAATTGCTCCTGTTGCGCCGCGCAACTTATCAATGTCGATAGCAACTTCATTTTCTGTCCCCACAATTACTGGGAACTCATATTTTTTGCCATCAAGCTCTAATATTGCAGTATTTGACATGATTGTACTATTTTTTTACGTGTAGATTATATTGTATTCTGCGAATTTAACAAATAAATATTGAAATTTAAAATTATTAAATAGATAAATTGCATAATAGATATATATAAAATCTATTACAAAAAAAGAGCGTCTTATTTGTATAAAAAAAGCCGATACTATTCTATCGGCTTTAGTTTATAATCAATTTAATACTAATTTATTTTTTAATTTTAAAAGCATTTACGCCTGGAAAATAGGCTACGTCTGCTAATTCTTCTTCTATTCTTAATAGTTGATTGTACTTTGCCATACGATCAGAACGAGAAGCTGAACCTGTTTTAATTTGACCACAATTTAAGGCCACGGCTAAATCGGCAATGGTATTGTCTTCTGTTTCACCTGAACGATGAGACATTACAGAAGTGTATCCTGCATTATGAGCCATATTAACAGCCGCAATTGTTTCAGAAAGTGTTCCTATTTGGTTTACTTTAATCAAAATTGAATTAGCAATTCCGTTATCAATTCCTTTGGCTAAACGCTCTACATTAGTAACAAATAAATCATCACCAACTAATTGTACTTTATCGCCAATCTTTTCGGTTAATAATTTCCACCCTTCCCAATCATCTTCATACATTCCATCTTCTATTGAAATAATAGGATATTTTGTAGCTAATTCTGCTAAATAAGTAGCTTGTTCTTCTGATGTTCTAATTTTACCTGTTTCACCTTCAAATTTTGTGTAGTCGTATTTTCCGTTTACATAAAATTCTGAAGCTGCACAATCAAGAGCTACCATCACATCTCCACCAAATGTATATCCTGCTTTTTCAACAGCTAATTTGATTGAATCTAATGCGTCTTCTGTACCACCAGCTAAGTTAGGTGCAAATCCACCTTCATCACCTACTGCAGTAGATAAATTTCTATCGTGTAATACTTTTTTAAGATTATGGAAAATTTCCGTACCCATTTGCATCGCATGTGTAAATGATTTTGCCTTTACTGGCATAATCATAAATTCTTGAAAAGCGATTGGCGCATCAGAATGCGAACCTCCATTGATGATATTCATCATAGGAACAGGTAACGTATTACCCGAGACCCCTCCTACATATCTATATAATGGCATTCCTAATTCGTTAGCAGCAGCTTTTGCAACAGCTAATGATACCCCTAAAATAGCGTTAGCTCCTAAATTTGATTTATTTGGAGTACTGTCTAATTCAATCATCATTTTATCAATAGCATTTTGTTCAAAAACTGACATTCCTACCAATTCGGAAGCAATTGTTATATTCACATTTTCAACAGCTTTATATACTCCTTTACCCATAAAAGCCTGTCCGCCATCTCTTAATTCTACAGCTTCATGCTCACCCGTAGACGCTCCACTAGGTACAGCTGCTCTACCTAAAATACCATTCTCTGTAATTACATCTACTTCAACAGTAGGATTACCTCTCGAATCTAATATTTGTCTTGCGTGTACTTTAATTATTATACTCATATTGTTTAATTTAGAAAATAGAATTTCAATTAATTTAATTTGTTTAGATATACAAAATTAAGGATTAAGTAGTTCTTACACCTATAAAAAGAATACTATTTATAAACGATAACGTTTTAGTTTTTAGCTGTTTTTATATTTTCAATAAATTGATCAAAAAGATAGCTGGAATCATGTGGCCCTGGACTAGCTTCAGGATGGTATTGTACCGAAAAACAGTTTTTATTTTTCATTCGCATTCCTGCTACAGTTCCGTCATTTAAATGAACATGAGTAAGTTCGAAATCGGGATGTTTTTCTAGTTCTTCTTTCACTACTGCAAATCCATGATTTTGCGATGTAATTTCTCCTTTACCCGTAAGTATATTCTTTACAGGATGATTTATTCCTCTATGTCCATTAAACATTTTGTAGGTTGAGATTCCGTTTGCTAAAGCAATTACTTGATGTCCCAAACAAATTCCAAATAATGGCTTATTATCACCCAAAATTTGTCGTGCTACTTCTTGTGCGGCAAACAATGGATCTGGATCACCAGGGCCATTAGACAGAAAATATCCGTCTGGATTAAAACTTTTCAGGTCTTCGTAACTTGCATTATATGGAAAAACTTTGATGTAGCAATCTCTACTCGCTAAATTTCGTAAGATATTTGTTTTTATACCCAAATCTAAAGCAGAAATTTTATATGTGGATTGTTCATCTCCAAAGAAATAAGGCAATGTAGTTGAAACTTTTGAAGCCAACTCTAATCCTTTCATGTCGGGCATTTCAGCTAATTTAGCTTTTAAAGTATCAAGAGGTGTGTCATCTGTACATATTACCCCGTTCATAGCGCCGTTATCTCGAATATAACTTACCAATGCTCTCGTGTCTACATCAGAAATAACAATTAAGTTTTGTTTGTCTAAATATTCGTATAAACTTTCTGAAGCATCTGGTCTAGAATAAGTAAAACTAAAATTTTTACAAACTAAGCCTGCAATTTTTACTCCATCTGATTCAACTTCTTTTTCGTTCACACCATAATTTCCGATGTGAGCATTTGTTGTAACCATAATTTGACCATAATAAGAAGGGTCTGTAAAAATTTCTTGGTATCCAGTAGTTCCTGTGTTAAAAGCTATTTCTCCAAATGTTGTGCCAGCAATACCCACAGATTTTCCGTAAAATATTGTACCATCTTTCAGTAGCAATAATGCTTGAGGTCTATTTGTATATTTCATGTTGTGTTGTTGTATGTTGCAAAGTTAAATATTAATTATTAGATATAAAAAAAGGATAAACATTACGTTTATCCTTTTTTTATTTAAATCAATATTTTCATGATTATTCAGCAGCTTCAGAATTTTCTTCTGTAGTTTCAACAGCTGGTGTTTCAGCAACTGATGCATCCTCCACTTTTTTAGCTCTACTTCTACGAGTTGTTTTCTTAGCTTCTTTTTTAGTAGCATTATATAATGTATTGAAATCTACTAATTCAATCATTGCCATATCAGCGTTATCCCCAAGACGGTTACCCAATTTAATAATACGAGTATATCCTCCTGGACGGTCGCCAACTTTAGCAGCTACTTCTCTGAATAATTCAGTAACAGCATATTTATTTCTCAAATACGAGAAAACGATACGTCTATTGTGAGTAGTATCTTCTTTAGATTTAGTAACAAGCGGTTCTACAAATTGTTTCAAAGCTTTTGCTTTTGCCACAGTAGTATTAATACGCTTATGTTCAATTAACGAACAAGCCATATTAGCAAGCATAGCTTTTCTATGTCCTGTTTGTCTACTTAAATGATTAAATTTTTTTCCGTGTCTCATGACGTCTTTTTTTTAACCTTCATCTTGCATCAATCCACTTTGGAGAGCAAAATATGAAGTAATTTATTCTTTATCTAACTTGTATTTTGTTAAGTCCATTCCGAAAGTAAGTCCTTTAACAGCAACTAATTCGTCTAATTCTGTTAAAGATTTTTTACCGAAATTACGGAATTTCATTAAGTCATTTTTATTGAAAGAAACTAAGTCTCCTAGCGTATCAACTTCAGCCGCTTTTAAACAATTTAAAGCTCTTACTGATAAATCCATATCTACAAGTTTAGTTTTTAACAACTGTCTCATGTGTAAAGATTCTTCATCGTAAGATTCAGTTTGAGCAATTTCATCAGCCTCTAATGTAATTCTCTCATCTGAGAATAACATAAAATGATGAATTAGAGTTTTAGCTGCTTCGGTTAATGCATCTTTTGGATGAATAGAACCATCAGTAATGATTTCAAAAACTAATTTTTCATAATCAGTTTTTTGTTCCACACGATAGTTTTCAATTGAATACTTCACATTTTTTACAGGCGTATAGATAGAGTCTGTAAAGATGGTACCAATTGGAGCATTTTGTTTTTTATTCTCTTCAGCTGGAACATAACCTCTACCTTTTTCGATAGTAAGTTCCATGTTGATGTTAGTTTTACTATCAAGATTACAAATTACCAATTCAGGGTTTAAAACTTGAAAACCAGAAATAAATTTTTGGAAATCACCTGCAGTTATTTGATCTTTTCCTGATAAAGAAATAGAAACAGACTCATTATCAATATCCTCAATTTGACGTTTAAAACGTACTTGTTTTAAGTTTAAGATAATTTCTGTTACATCTTCTACAACACCTGAAATAGTAGAGAACTCATGTTCCACACCATCAATTTTAACAGACGTTATAGCAAAACCTTCAAGAGAAGAAAGTAAAACTCTTCTTAGTGCATTACCAACAGTCAATCCATAACCAGGTTCTAAAGGTCTAAATTCAAATTTACCTTCAAAATCGGTTGAATCGATCATGATAACTTTATCGGGCTTTTGAAAATTAAATATTGCCATATTTTCGACTAATGTCAATTATTATTTGTTATACAACTCAACGATTAGTTGCTCTTTGATATTTTCTGGAATTTGGATTCTTTGAGGTACAGCAACAAAAGTACCTTCTTTTGTATCGTTATTCCAAGTAATCCATTCATACACAGTAGATGAATTAGCTAAAGAACGATCGATAGCTTCTAGAGATTTTGATTTTTCACGAACTGCCACTTTATCACCTGGTTTAAGGTGATAAGAAGGAATGTTCACCACTTCTCCATTCACAGTAATATGTCTGTGTGAAACTAATTGACGAGCACCTCTACGAGTAGGAGCTACACCCATTCTGTAAACCACGTTATCTAAACGAGATTCACATAATTGTAAAAGGATTTCACCTGTTACACCTGAAGCAGCTGATGCTTTTTCAAAAAGGTTTCTGAATTGACGCTCTAAAATACCATAGGTATATTTAGCTTTTTGCTTTTCCATTAACTGAACAGCATATTCAGATTTTTTTCCTCTTCTTTTAGCCAAACCATGTTGTCCAGGAGGATAGTTTCTTTTTTCGAAGGCTCTGTCTTCTCCGAAAATAGCTTCGCCGAATTTACGTGCGATTTTTGTTTTTGGACCAGTATATCTTGCCATTTCTAAATTTAAATTAAGGTAGGGATTATGAATTAAGGTCTTTCCTTCGATAATCTAATTCCTACCTAGTTTATACTAATAATTATACTCTTCTTCTTTTTGGAGGACGACATCCATTGTGAGGCATTGGAGTTACATCAATAATTTCTGTAACTTCAATTCCACTATTATGGATAGATCTGATAGCAGATTCTCTACCGTTTCCAGGACCTTTAACGTAAACTTTTACTTTTTTTAGTCCAGCTTCAAGAGCTACTTTTCCACAATCTTCAGCGGCCATTTGAGCTGCATATGGAGTATTCTTTTTAGAACCTCTAAAGCCCATTTTACCGGCAGAAGACCAAGAAATAACTTCACCTTTCTTATTTGTCAAAGAAATGATGATATTGTTAAAAGTAGCGTTAATATGCGCTTCTCCAGAAGACTCAACGATAACTTTACGTTTTTTTGTAGTTGCCTTAGCCATATTACTTACTTATTATTTAGTTGCTTTTTTCTTGTTAGCAACAGTTTTTCTTTTACCTTTTCTTGTTCTCGAATTGTTTTTCGTTCTTTGTCCTCTTAAAGGAAGTCCCGCTCTATGACGGATTCCTCTTTGACAACCGATATCCATTAAACGTTTAATGTTTAATTGAATTTCAGAACGTAGTTCACCTTCGATTTTAAATGATGAAACCGCTTCACGGATTGCTCCGATTTCGTCATCATTCCAATCAGATACTTTTTTATCCTGACTAACCTGAGCTTTTTCTAAAATCTCAGTAGCTCTGCTTTTACCAACACCAAAAATGTATGTTAAAGCAATAATTCCTCTTTTGTTTTTAGGTATATCAACCCCTGCAATTCTTGCCATAATTATCCTTGTCTTTGTTTAAATCTAGGATTCTTTTTATTAATAACGTATAATCTACCTTTTCTACGCACGATAATACATTCTGCGCTTCTTTTTTTAACTGATGCTCTTACTTTCATTTTAATAGCCTTTAGTATCTATAAGTAATTCTAGCTTTTGACAAATCATAAGGGCTCATTTCAAGTTTTACCTTGTCGCCTGGTAATAATTTAATGTAATGCATACGCATTTTACCAGAGATATGAGCAATTACAACATGTCCATTTTCTAATTCTACACGGAACATAGCATTTGACAATGCCTCTACTATTGAACCGTCTTGTTCTATTGCTGATTGTTTTGCCATAATATTATTAAGCTACAGCTTTTCTATTTTTACCACTTTTCATTAAGCCATCATAATGTTTATTTAACAAATACGAATTGATTTGTTGAATAGTGTCGATTGCAACTCCAACCATGATGATTAATGAAGTTCCGCCATAAAAATAAGCCCAAGAACCTTGTACATTTAATAATCCGTGAATAATTGCTGGGAACACAGCTATTAATGCTAGGAAAATAGAACCAGGGAAGGTTATAAGCGACATTAATTTATCAAGGAAATCTCCTGTTTCAGCTCCGGGTTTAATACCTGGAATGAAACCTCCACTTCTTTTTAAATCATCTGCCATTTTATTTGTTGGCACCGTAATGGCGGTGTAAAAATACGTAAAAATTATAATTAATAATGCAAAAACAACATTATATACTAATCCAAACGGATCTTTAAACATACTTGAGATGCTTAAAGCAGCGTCAGACTTAGATAATCCAGCGATTGCAGCAGGTATAAACATAATTGCTTGCGCAAAAATAATTGGCATAACTCCTGCAGAATTTAATTTTAAAGGGATAAATTGTCTATTATCGCCTAAAGAATCAACTTCAAAATCACCAGAAACAGATCTTCTAGCATATTGAACCTGTACTTTTCTTAATGCCATTACTAATAAAATACATGCTATTATTACTAATAACCATATAATTATTTCAATAACAATTTTCATGATTCCACCATTATTTTGAGATACTGCTGATCCAATTTCTTGAATAAACGCTTCTGGCATTCTAGCCAAAATACCTACCATAATTAATAATGAAATACCATTTCCAATTCCTTTTTCAGTTATTCTTTCACCTAACCACATGGCAAAAATTGTACCTGTTACGATTATTAATACTGAACCGAATAACGGGAAGAAACTGAAAAAATCGCCACTGAATGCATCTCCTGGTAATGTATTTTTTAGATTATAAATATAACCAGGACCTTGTACTAGGGTAATACCTATTGTTAACCAACGAGTAATTTGATTCAATTTCTTTCTACCACTTTCACCATCTTTTTGTAGTTTTTGTAAATAAGGAATAGCAATTCCCATTAATTGCACTACAATAGATGCAGATATGTATGGCATGATTCCCAATGCAAAGATGGAAGCTTCCGAAAAAGCACCACCTGTAAATACATTAATTAACCAACCAATACCTTGATCTGTTTGGTTAGAAAGATTTTGCAATTTAGTTGCATCAATCCCTGGCAAAGTTACTTGTGAACCGAAACGGTACACAAGTAAAATTCCTAGAGTAACTAAAATTTTGTTTTTTAGTTCTTCTATTTTCCAAACATTGACTAATGAATCTATAAATTTCTTCATCTTGATTTAAGAATTATAAAGTTACTGCTTCACCTCCAGCTGCTTCAATAGCTGCTTTCGCTGTTGCGGTAAATTTGTGAGCACTTACTTTTAGTTTAGCTTTTAGCTCACCTCTACCTAAAATCTTAACCAAGCTATTTTTAGTAGCTAAACGATTTTCTACTAATACTGTAAAATCTACAGTATCTGTAACAATACCATTATCAACTAAATTTTGTAATGTATCAAGATTTACGCCTTGATATTCTACTCTATTGATATTTTTGAAACCAAATTTTGGAACTCTTCTTTGTAACGGCATTTGACCACCTTCAAAACCAATTTTTTTAGAGTATCCTGAACGAGATTTTGCTCCTTTGTGACCTCTTGTAGAAGTACCACCTTTTCCAGAACCTTGTCCTCTACCTACTCTTTTATTTTGGTTGTGAGTTGACCCTTCAGCCGGTTGTAAGTTACTTAAATTCATAACTATTCGTGTTATTTAGTTTCTTCTACAGAAACTAAGTGTTTAACTTTATTTACCATTCCAAGGATAGCAGGACTTGCATCGTGCTCAACAACTTGTCCCATTTTACGAAGACCTAATGCTTCTAACGTTCTTTTTTGAACTAATGGACAGTTGATTTTACTTTTCACTTGTTTTACTAAAATTTTTGCCATGATTTCCTTGTATTATTAACCTTTAAATACTTTGTCTAATGATACACCTCTTTGTTTAGCAACTGTTGCAGCGCTTCTCATCTGTAGTAAAGCATCAAAAGTAGCTTTTACCACATTATGAGGGTTAGATGAACCTTGAGATTTTGATAATACATCATGGATACCAACTGATTCTAAGACCGCACGTACAGCACCACCGGCAATTACTCCAGTACCGTGTGACGCAGGCATTAAAAATACTCTAGCTCCACCAAATTTACCTTTTTGCTCGTGAGGAACAGATTGTCCACTTAAAGGAATTTTTACTAAATTTTTCTTTGCATCTTCAACTGCTTTTGCAATTGCTTCAGATACATCTTTAGATTTTCCTAATCCGTGTCCAACTACTCCGTTTTCATCACCTACTACAACGATAGCAGAGAAACCAAATGCTCTACCTCCTTTAGTAACTTTAGTAACACGATTAACACTTACCAAACGGTCTTTTAATTCAAGACCTGCTGGTTTTACTAATTCTACGTTTTTATAATTGTGATACATATCCTAATTAGAATTTAAGTCCAGCTTCTCTAGCTCCTTCAGCTAATGATTTAACACGTCCGTGGTATAAATTTCCTCCTCTATCAAAAGAGATGGTAGTTATACCCGCTTTAAGAGCTTTTTCAGCTATCGATTTTCCTACTGCATTTGCAGTTTCAATTTTAGTACCTTTAGTAGCAATTTCTTTGTCTCTTGAAGAGGCTGCAACTAAAGTAACACCGTTTACATCATCTATGATTTGTGCATAGATTTCCTTATTACTTCTAAAAACAGAAAGTCTAGGTTGAGCAGCAGTTCCGCTTACAGTCTTTCTGATTCTGAACTGTATTCTTTGTCTTCTTTCAGATTTTGTTAATGACATAACTTTAATTTTTAAGCTGATTTACCTGCTTTTCTTCTTAATTCTTCACCAACAAACTTAACTCCTTTACCTTTGTAAGGTTCTGGTTTACGGAAAGATCTGATTTTAGCAGCTACCTGTCCTAAAAGTTGTTTGTCAAATGATGTTAATTTTACTATCGGATTTTTACCTTTTTCTGAGATGGTTTCTACATTCACTTCAGAAACTACTTCTAATACGATGTTGTGAGAGAAACCTAAAGCTAAGTCTAATTTTTGACCTGCATTAGAAGCTCTATAACCAACTCCTACTAATTCTAATTCTTTTGTGAAACCTTCAGAAACACCTACAATCATATTATTGATTAAGGCACGATACAATCCGTGTTTCGCTCTTTCAGTTTTATAATCAGATGAACGTTCAACGATAACTTGGTTATCTTCGATTTTTACCGTTACATCAGAAAAATCCTGAGAAAGCTCGCCTAATTTTCCTTTTACTGTAACTACAGCATCTTTAACTTCTACAGTTACTCCTGCTGGAATTGCAATTGGATTTTTACCTATTCTTGACATTCTCTTGGTCTTTTTATTAGTATACGTAACAAATTACTTCACCGCCCACATTTAATTGTTTAGCTTGCTTTCCTGTCATTACACCTTTAGATGTAGAAACAATTGCAATTCCTAAACCATTTAAGATTCTAGGGATGTTTGTTGAACTTGCATATTTACGTAAACCTGGTTTACTAATTCTTTGGATATCTCTAATTACTGCTTCTTTAGTATCTTTATCATACTTTAAAGCGATTTTGATTGTACCTTGAACGGAACTATCATCAAATTTGTAACTTAAGATATATCCTTGATCGAATAAAATCTTAGTGATTTCTTTTTTAAGATTAGAAGCTGGAATTTCTACCACTTTGTGGTTAGCTCTCACAGCATTTCTGATTCTTGTTAAAAAATCTGCAATAGGATCTGTATACATATTTATGAAATTGTGACTATGGTTTTCAATAAACACTCATTTACTGAACCTTTAATCAATTAATAAAATTTAATTTAATTACCAGCTTGCTTTTTTAACACCTGGAATCAAACCTTGGTTTGCCATTTCACGGAATGTTACACGTGAAATACCAAATTGTCTCATGTACCCTCTTGGTCTTCCTGTTAATTTACATCTGTTGTGTACTCTAACTGGACAAGAATTTTTTGGTAATTTTTGTAAACCTTCAAAATCTCCAGCTTCTTTTAAAGCTTTTCTTTTTTCAGCATACTTTTCTACTAATGCAATTCTTTTCACCTCACGGGCTTTCATTGATTCTTTAGCCATAACTTAATTCTTTTTAAAAGGTAATCCTAATTCTGCTAATAATGATTTTGCCTCTTTATCTGTATTTGCAGAAGTTACAAATGTAATATCAAACCCGGCAATTTTGTTTACTTTATCAATATCAATTTCTGGGAAAATGATTTGCTCTAAAACACCTAAGTTATAATTACCTCTTCCGTCAAATCCAGTTGATTTGATACCACCAAAATCTCTTACACGAGGTAAAGCTGAAGTAATAAGTCTATCTAAAAACTCATACATTCTTTCTCCTCTTAAAGTAACTTTAGCACCAATAGGCATCCCTTTTCTTAATTTAAAAGACGCAACGTCTTTCTTAGAAATAGTAGGAACTGCTTTTTGTCCTGTAATTTTAGTTAATTCTTCAACTGCGTAATCAACTAATTTTTTATCAGAAACAGCAGCACCAACGCCACGGCTAATTACAATTTTTTCTAATTTTGGAACTTGCATTACATTCTTGTAACCAAATTCTTCTCTCAAAGCAGCAATAACTCTACTTTTATATTCTTCCTTTAGTCTAGGTAAATAAGCCATAACTATAATACTTGATTAGATTTTTTTGAAAATCTTACTTTCTTATCTCCTTCTATTTTAAAACCTACTTTAGTAGTTCCTTTTGTTTTAGGATCTATTAAAGCAATGTTTGAAATTTGTATAGGAGCTTCTTTTTTCACAATTCCGCCTTGAGGATTTTGCGCGCTTGGTTTCGTATGTTTTGAAACCATGTTTACACCTTCTACTACGGCTTTATTTTTTTCACGAAGAACACGTAACACTTTTCCCTCTTGACCTTTATGGTCACCAGCGATAACTCTTACTAGATCTCCTGATTTAATTTTTAGCTTTATCATATCTATTTAGAATTAAAGCACTTCAGGTGCTAATGATACAATTTTCATGAATTGTTTTTCACGAAGTTCTCTTGCTACGGGACCAAAAACACGAGTACCTCTCATTTCACCAGCAGCGTTTAATAACACACATGCGTTGTCATCAAATCTGATGTATGAACCATCGGCTCTTCTCACTTCTTTTTTAGTACGTACAACAACTGCAGTTGATACCGCTCCTTTTTTAACGTTTCCGTTAGGAGTAGCATCTTTAATAGAAACTACAATTTTATCTCCAACAGAGGCATAACGACGTTTCGTTCCTCCTAATACACGGATAGTTAAAACTTCTTTAGCTCCCGTGTTATCTGCTACTTTTAATCTTGATTCTTGTTGTACCATAATTACTTCGCTCTTTCAATGATTTCAACTAATCTCCAACATTTAGTTTTAGATAAAGGTCTTGTTTCCATGATCTTTACTGTATCACCAATGTTACAGTCATTTTTTTCGTCGTGTGCAACATATTTCTTTGTTTTTAACACGAACTTACCGTATAAAGGGTGTTTTACTCTTCTTGTTTCAGAAACAACAATAGATTTCTCCATTTTGTTGCTAGTAACAACACCAACTCTTTCTTTTCTTAAATTTCTTTTTTCCATCTTTCAGTAGAATACAATTAGTGTAACTATCGTTTGCTTATTTCTGTAGCAACCCTAGCTACTTCTCTTCTCAATGTTCTTAATTGAAGCGGATTAGCAATTGGAGAAATGGTATGAGCCATTTTTAACTCCATATAAGACTTCTTCAATTCACCAAGTTTGTTTTGTAACTCAGCTACTGATAGATTTGATAATTCTGATTTTTTCATAATTAAATTTTATTATGCTTCGAAATCTCTAGCAACTACAAACTTAGTTTTTACAGGAAGTTTTTGAGCTGCTAAGCGTAAAGCTTCTTTAGCAATAGAAAGTGGCACGCCACCAACTTCAAACATAATTCTTCCTGGTTTTACAACTGCAGCCCAATATTCGACTGCACCTTTTCCTTTACCCATACGTACTTCAAGTGGTTTTTTCGTAATTGGTTTGTCTGGGAAAATTTTAATCCATAATTGACCTTCTCTTTTCATGTAACGAGTTGCAGCAATACGTGCAGCTTCAATTTGACGAGAAGTAATAAAGCATGAATCTAAAGATTTTATTCCAAACATACCATTAGAAAGTACATGACCTCTTTGAGAGACACCTTTCATTTTACCCTTCTGTACCTTACGGTATTTTGTTCTTTTAGGTTGTAACATTTCTCTTTAATTTAAAATAATTACTTTCTTTTGCGTTGGTTTGGTTTACCATTTCCTTTTGGAGAAGATGATCCTGTAGATTTTGGTCCTTTTTTGTCCATACCTACTAACGGAGAAAGATCTCTTTTCCCGTAAACTTCACCTTTCATTATCCATACTTTGATACCCATTCTACCGTAAGTAGTATGTGCTTCAGCTAATGAATAATCAATATCAGCTCTGAAAGTTGATAATGGAATTCTACCTTCTTTGAAGTGCTCAGAACGTGCCATTTCAGCGCCATTTAAACGGCCAGAAATCATAACTTTGATTCCTTCAGCGTTCATTCTCATAGCAGCAGCAATAGCCATTTTGATTGCTCTTCTGTAAGAAATTCTACTTTCAATTTGACGTGCAATAGAATTTGCTACTAAATAAGCATCTAATTCTGGTCTTTTGATTTCGAAAATATTGATTTGAATTTCCTTATCAGTAATTTTCTTAAGTTCTTCTTTTAACTTGTCTACCTCTTGACCTCCTTTACCAATAATGATACCTGGACGAGCCGTAGTGATAGTAACGGTTACAAGTTTTAAAGTTCTCTCGATAATTATTTTTGATACACTAGCTTTTGCTAAACGAGCGTGGATATACTTTCTGATTTTAGCGTCTTCAGCAATTTTATCGCCGTAGTCGTTTCCACCATACCAGTTAGAATCCCATCCTCTGATGATACCAAGTCTGTTACCTATTGGATTTGTCTTTTGTCCCATACTGTTTATAATTAGCTTTGTGTGTTATTATTTGCTCCTAAAACCACTGTTACATGATTAGAGCGTTTTCTAATTCTGTGTGCACGACCTTGAGGTGCTGGACGTAATCTTTTTAACATCATACCTCCGTCAACTCTGATCTCTTTTACAAATAAGCCTGCTTCTTCTAAATTTGCGTCAGCATTTTTAGCTTGCCAATTGGCGATAGCTGATAATACTAATTTCTCTAACTTTTTAGAAGCTTCTTTTGAACTGAATCTTAATATATTAAGAGCATTTTCTACTTTCTGACCTCTTACTAAGTCTGCAACTAAACGCATTTTTCTTGGTGAAGAAGGGCAGTTATTTAACTTAGCAAAAGCGATTTGCTTGTTAGCTTCTTTTCTTTGCTCTGCTGCTTCTCTTTTACGAACTCCCATGACTTCTTATTATTTTTTACCTTTATTTTTTGCACCAGCATGACCTCTAAAAGATCTTGTTGGCGAAAATTCTCCTAATTTATGACCTACCATGTTCTCAGTAATATATACCGGAACGAATTGGCGACCATTATGAACAGCGATAGTTTGTCCCACAAAATCTGGAATAATCATTGATGCTCTTGACCAAGTCTTAACCACATTTTTGTTACCACCAGCAATGTTTTCTTGTACTTTTTTCTCTAATTTAAAATGTACAAATGGTCCTTTTTTTAATGAACGTGCCATGTCTTACTAAATTATTTCTTTCTACGTTCTACAATATACTTATTACTCGGGTTAACTTTAGAACGAGTTCTATAACCTTTAGCTGGTAAACCTTTTCTTGAACGTGGGTGACCTCCTGAAGAACGTCCTTCACCACCTCCCATAGGGTGATCAACTGGGTTCATTGCAACTGGTCTTGTTCTAGGTCTTCTTCCTAACCATCTTGATCTACCTGCTTTACCTGAAACTACTAATTGGTGGTCTGAATTTGAAACCGCTCCGATTGTAGCCATACAAGTTAATAAGATTAATCTTGTTTCACCTGAAGGCATTTTGATAGTAGCATATTTACCATCTCTTGCCATTAATTGAGCAAATGTTCCTGCAGAACGTGCAATAACTGCACCTTGACCAGGTCTTAACTCAATACAAGAAATAACTGTTCCTAGAGGAATTTTACTTAAAGGTAATGCATTTCCAATTTCTGGAGCTGCGTTTTCACCTGAAACCAAAGTTTGTCCTACTTTTAAACCATTTTGTGCAATGATATATGTTTTTGCACCATCAGCATATGACAATAATGAAATAAATGCTGAACGATTTGGATCGTATTCAATTGTTTTTACTGTAGCTGGAATTCCAACTTTAGCTCTTTTAAAATCAATTACACGATACTTTTGTTTATGACCACCACCTGTATAACGCATGGTCATTTTTCCTTGACTATTTCTACCTCCTGAGTTTTTTTTCGGAGCCAATAATGAACGCTCCGGCTTATCAGTTGTAATAGTGTCAAAGCTATTTACAACTCTAAATCGCTGACCAGGGGTAATAGGTTTTAATTTTCTAACTGACATTTTCTATTAGATATTAGTATAAAAATCTATTGTTTCTCCTTCTTTAACTTGAACAACTGCTTTTTTGTAAGCATTTGTTTTTCCACTGATTAATCCACTTTTAGTGTACTTAACCGATCTGTCAGCTCTATAGTTCATTGTGTTTACTGCAATAACAGATACACCATAAGCAGACTCAATAGCTTTTTTAATTTCTACTTTGTTTGCTTTTTTATCAACTACAAATCCAAAACGGTTAAATATTTCACCATCTTTAGTGATTTTTTCAGTTATGATGGGTTTAATTATAACGCTCATAATCTAAATTATTTACTTAAATTAGCTTCAATACCTTCTACTGCTCCTTCAAAAAGAACTAGACTATTTGTGTTTAAAATAGTGTAAGTACTTAATTCTGAATCCATTACAACAGAAGTTGATTTTAAATTGCGCGACGACAAATATACATTTTTATTTGAATCACCCAACACGAATAAAGATTTTTTATTATCTAACCCTAAAGCTTTCAATACATTAATGAAATTTTTAGTATTTGGTGTATCAAATGTAAAATCTTCTACCACGATTAAATTACTCTCATTTGCTTTCATTGACAAAGCAGATTTACGAGCTAATCTTTTTAAATTCTTGTTTAATTTGAAAGAATAGTTTCTTGGTTTTGGACCAAAAATTCTACCCCCACCAACAAACACAGGAGATTTAACACTACCTGCACGAGCCGTACCTGTACCTTTTTGTTTTTTAATTTTTCTAGTACTTCCAGCAATTTCAGCTCTTTCTTTAGACTTGTGAGTACCTTGTCTTTGATTAGCTAAGTACTGTTTAACATCTAAATAGACAGCATGTTTATTAGGCTCAATTGCGAAAACAGCATCAGAAAGTTGAACCTTACGACCTGTATCTTTTCCGTTGATATCTAAAACTTTTACTTCCATTACTTCTGAATGATTACATAAGAGTTTTTGTGACCTGGTACACATCCTTTAACTACTAAAAGATTTTTGTCAGCAACCACTTTTAAAACTCTAAGGTTTTGAATTGTTACATTTTCTCCTCCTGTTCTTCCGGCCATTCTCATACCTTTGAACACTCTAGATGGATAAGATGAAGCTCCTACAGAACCTGGTGCTCTTAAACGGTTATGTTGACCGTGAGTAGCTTGTCCTACTCCGCCAAATCCATGACGTTTAACAACTCCTTGGAATCCTTTTCCTTTAGATACTCCAACTACATCTACAAATTCTCCTTCAGCGAATAAATCAACATTGATTACATCACCTAATTTGAAATCCTCCTCAAATCCTTGAAATTCAACAACTTTCTTCTTAGCCACCGTTCCTGCTTTTTTGAAGTGTCCTGCTTCAGCTTTAATAGTGTGCTTTTCAGTTTTGTCATCGAAACCAAGTTGGAGAGCTTCATACCCGTCAACCGCATTGGTTCTGACTTGGGTAACAACGCATGGCCCAGCCTCAATAACAGTACATGGAATGTTTTTCCCATTCTCGTCAAAGATGCTAGTCATACCGATTTTTCTTCCGATTAACCCAGACATAAAAACTTAATTATTAATTAAACATTGATACTCAATGGCATAAATAGCCATTTTTTTGAGCGTGCAAATATAGAAATTAAAAATTTATTAACAAAACTAATTTGCTAACTTTTTTAAAAACAAATATATACTTCTCAATTATACTAAAAAAACCGAGTAGTATTCCTACTCGGTTTTTCTTATTATTATAGGATAAAGTTAAACTTTGATCTCTACTTCTACTCCACTAGGCAATTCTAATTTCATTAGTGCATCAATAGTTTTCGATGAAGAACTATAGATGTCTAATAATCTTTTATAAGAACTTAATTCAAATTGCTCTCTTGATTTTTTGTTTACGTGTGGAGAACGTAATACTGTGAAAATTCTTTTGTGTGTAGGTAACGGAATAGGACCAGTTACAACTGCACCTGTACTTTTTACAGTCTTTACAATCTTCTCAGCAGATTTATCTACTAAATTATGATCGTATGATTTTAATTTTATTCTAATTTTTTGACTCATCTTGTTAAAAATTAAGCGTTACCTTTTGCTTTTTTAATTACTTCATCTGAAATATTTGAAGGTGTTTGCTCATAATGAGAAAACTCCATAGTAGATGTAGCGCGTCCTGAAGATAATGTTCTTAATGTTGTTACATATCCAAACATCTCTGATAAAGGCACATTAGCTTTGATTACTTTTGAACCAGCTCTATCACCCATATCATTAACCTGACCTCTTCTTCTATTTAAATCCCCTACGATATCACCCATATTTTCTTCTGGAGTGATAACTTCAATTTTCATTATTGGTTCTAAGATTACAGCTCCAGCAGCTTTTGCTACTTCTTTGTATCCTAATTTTGCTGCCAATTCGAATGATAAAGCATCTGAATCCACAGGGTGGTAAGAACCATCTAATAAAGTAACTTTTAAGCTATCAACCGCATAACCCGCTAAAGGTCCTTGTTTCATAGCTTCTTTGAAACCTTTTTCTACAGCAGGCACATATTCTCTAGGCACGTTACCTCCTTTTACTTCGTTGAAGAATTGTAACCCAACTTGACCTTCATCTGCTGGCTCTAAACGGAAAACGATATCACCAAATTTACCACGTCCACCTGATTGTTTTTTATAAACTTCTCTATGTTCTGCAGATCTAGTAAATGCTTCTTTGTATTCAACTTGTGGCTCACCTTGGTTTACCTCTACTTTGAATTCACGTTTCATACGATCAACTAAGATATCTAAGTGAAGCTCACCCATACCTGAAATGATTGTTTGACCTGAAGCCTCATCTGTTCTAACTGTAAATGTTGGATCTTCTTCAGCTAATTTAGCTAAAGCCATACCCATTTTATCTACGTCAGCTTTAGTTTTAGGCTCGATAGCAATACCAATTACTGGATCTGGGAATTTCATAGACTCAAGAATAATTGGGTGTTTTTCATCACACATTGTATCTCCAGTCTTGATATCTTTAAATCCTACTGCCGCACCAATATCTCCTGCTTCGATATAATCGATTGGATTTTGTTTATTAGCGTGCATTTGATAAATACGAGAAATTCTTTCTTTATTTCCAGAACGTGTATTTAAAATATATGAACCAGCATCTAAACGACCAGAATATGCACGGAAGAAAGCTAAACGTCCTACATAAGGATCTGTTGCAATTTTAAATGCTAAAGCTGCAAAAGGCTCTTTCACATCTGGACGACGTAAAATTTTCTTTTGATCTTCCTCTAACAAATCTTGATCATCTGGATGAATACCTGTAATACCTTCTTTATCTACTGGCGATGGCAAGTATTTACATACTGCATCTAACATGAATTGAACACCTTTATTTTTGAATGAAGAACCACAAATCATTGGAATAATAGCCATATCAATGGTAGCTGCTCTCAATGCATTGTTGATTTCTTCTTCAGTAATAGAGTTTTCATCCTCCATGTATTTGTCTAATAAATTTTCATCGTATTCCGCAACAGCTTCAATTAAAGTAGAACGATATTGTTTTACTTCATCAGCCATATCTGCTGGAATATCGATTACGTCAAATGTAGCTCCTTGAGTTTCATCATGCCATACAATAGCTTGATTCTTAACTAAATCTACTACTCCTTTGAAGTCAGCTTCTTCACCAATAGGCAAAGTAATAGCAACAGCATTAGATTTTAACATATCTCTAACTTGTTGACAAACTGCTAAAAAGTTTGATCCTTGACGGTCCATTTTATTAACAAACCCCATACGAGGCACTCGATATTGATCAGCTAATCTCCAGTTTGTTTCAGATTGTGGCTCAACACCATCAACTGCAGAAAACAAGAATACTAACCCATCTAATACACGTAACGAACGGTTTACTTCAACTGTAAAGTCAACGTGTCCCGGAGTATCAATAATATTAAAGTGGTATGGTTTTGAATCTGGCGTATTTACACCTTGATTTGTTGGGAAATTCCAAGTACAAGTTGTAGCAGCTGAAGTAATTGTAATACCTCTTTCTTGCTCTTGTGCCATCCAGTCCATTGTTGCAGCACCATCATGTACTTCACCAATTTTGTGTGATTTTCCTGTATAGAATAAGATACGCTCTGTCGTAGTGGTTTTTCCTGCATCAATATGAGCAGCAATACCTATATTTCTTGTAAATTTTAAATCTCTAGCCATTTCTTTATGAATTAAAATCTAAAATGAGAGAATGCTTTGTTAGCTTCTGCCATTTTGTGAGTATCCATTCTTTTCTTAACTGCAGCACCTTCTTCTTTAGCCGCAGCTAAAATTTCAGAAGCAAGTTTTCCAGCCATTGATTTTTCATTTCTTTTTCTAGCATACAAAATCATCCATTTAATTGCCATAGAAATTTTTCTATCTGGACGAATTTGCATTGGAATTTGGAATGTAGCTCCACCCACACGACGTGAACGAACTTCTACATGAGGCATAACATTAGTTAATGCATCTTTCCATATTTCTAATGAAGGTTTTTCTTCATCTTGCTTTTTAGATTCTACGATTTCTAATGCATCGTAAAACACTTTAAAAGCAACTGATTTTTTACCGTCCCACATTAAGTTGTTAACGAAACGTGTAACTAACTGATCGTTAAACTTTGGGTCTGGTAAAAGAGGTCTTTTTTTGGCCTGTCTTTTTCTCATTTCTTTTCTTTTTTAAAGTTTAGCGTTACTATTATTTTGCAGCTGGTTTTGGACGTTTAGCTCCATACTTAGATCTTCTCTGAGTACGGTCTTTAACTCCTGCTGTGTCTAACGCACCACGAACGATGTGGTATCTAACTCCTGGTAAATCTTTTACCCTTCCACCTCTAACTAATACTATCGAGTGCTCTTGTAGATTGTGTCCTTCTCCTGGGATGTAAGCATTCACTTCATTACCATTTGTTAAACGAACCCTAGCAACTTTACGCATTGCAGAGTTTGGTTTTTTTGGCGTTGTAGTATAAACACGCGTACAAACACCTCTTCTTTGAGGACAAGAATCTAAAGCAGCCGATTTACTCTTCTTAGTTATTTTGGCTCTTCCTGTTCTAACTAATTGTTGAATTGTTGGCATAATTACTAATAAATTAATACTTGTTTTAACTACCCTATTTTAGGGGATGCAAAGGTAGAAATTATTTTTTATTATCCAAATGCAATTTTAATTATTTTATTTTGAGCAAGTTGAAAACAAAAAACATAGTAGTAAGTTGACACCATTCATACGAACAAAATTACCACACGCTTTAAGTCTGAATTTATAATTTTACTTTATATTTACCTCGTGAAAAATTATTTGTCTTTTTTTCTACTTTTTAGCCTATGTGGCCTAAGTCAAAATTATTACTTAAGAATTGAAAGCCCATCTGTTCTTGAAAAGAAAATTATTGACAGTCTTAACTATTCCTCTAAACTTCCTTCTGTAAAAAAGATTATTGAAGAACAACAAGCATTTCAGAACAAATTACTACTAGCCGGATTTTTAGAAGCTGAAATTAGTAAGCAGGAAAAAACAAACGATTCTACATTTGTTTTTACCTATTCACTAGGAAACCAAACAAAAAATATTTTAGTTCGATATAATGATTTGTCTACATTTGATAAAAATCTTCTAGAAATAGATACCGACCCAAAACTATTACTTTCGGAGGTTGAAAATTATTTAAATACTAAACTCAACCTATTAGAAAAAAAAGGATATGCGCAAGCTAAATTAAAACTCATTAATTTTAAAATACAGCAAACTTCACTTGAAGCTAATTTACATTTAGAACTAAATGCTATTCGAAAAATTAACAAACTCGTTGTTTCTGGTTATTCCGATTTTCCTAAAGGAGTGAAAAAACTATATGAAAAAAAATATGCAGGAATAACATTTAACCAAGAAACCGTTAAGACAATATATAAAGATTTTAATAGTCTTTCTTTCGTAAATCAACCTAAATATCCCGAAGTATTATTGACAAAAGATTCAACAGATATTTATATTTATTTAGAAAAAAGAAAAAACAATAGTTTTGATGGTTTTGTTGGATTTGGAACAAATGAAGCAAAACAAAAACTTCAATTTAATGGGTATCTTGATTTAAATTTATACAACAATTTAAATAAAGGAGAACGATTTAACTTATATTGGAAAAACGACGGAAATAAACAAAGTACTTTTAATGCAAAGTTAGAATTAGCCTACTTGTTTCAATTGCCATTAGCCTTTAAAGGAAACTTAAAAATTTTTAGACAAGACACTATTTTCCAACAAAGTAGCTTTGATGCAGACTTGGGTTATATGTTTTCCTATAACACAAAAGCATACATAGGCGTTAAAGAAAGTACATCTGAAGCGATTCAAAAAAATCCGAATGCTACTTTAAAAGATTTGACGTCTAATTTTATGACTACTTCTATTTCGCATCAGAAACTAAATTATGACAATGAAGTGTTTCCAGAAGTGTTTTCGATGAATATAAAAATGGGGATTGGTTCTCGAAAAATTGGTCTTGACAAAACAAATCAATTTTTTAGTCAACTGCAAGCTAATTATCTCCTTGAAGTAAATAAAAAAAATTATATACACTTAAAAACAGATACGTATTATTTACAAAGTACAACCTATTACACAAATGAACTTTACCGATTTGGCGGAATACAATCTATAAGAGGTTTTAATGAAAATAGCTTGCAAGGTAATTTATTTACTGGTGTTTTTACCGAATATAGATATATTGTTGCTTCTAATTTATATGTACATACCCTTACTGATTTTGGTTATTTTCAAGACAAAGCAAACCAAACATCTGCCAATTTATACGGGTTTGGATTTGGAATTGGTTTACTTAATAAAAGTGGTATTTTTAATTTAGTATATGCCAATGGTTCATCAAGTGGGCAAGCTTTTAAATTATCAAACTCGATTGTTCAAGTGAGTTTAAAAACTACTTTTTAAAAAACTAATAAAAGTAAATTTCACCACCTTTTTTCTTTTTCCTTTTTCCTTAACTCTTTCTTACTATCTTTGCAGCATGAAGAATGACAATCAAATATTCGGGATTAGAGCAATCATTGAAGCTATCCAATCAGGAACAATCATTGATAAAGTATTTATTCAAAAAGAATCTCAAGGCGATTTAATGCGAGAATTGCTTAAAAGCATTAAATCTAAGAACATAAACTTTAGTTATGTTCCTGTAGAAAAGCTAAACCGAATGACCGCTATGAATCATCAAGGTGCAGTAGCTACAATTTCTCCTATTGCTTTTCATGAATTAGAAGACATGATTGTTAGCACAACAGAACAAGGAAAAATGCCTTTATTTTTAATCCTAGACCAATTGTCAGATGCTCGTAACTTTGGCGCCATTATTAGAACCGCAGAATGTACGGGTGTAAACGGAATAATTATCCAAAAACAAGGAAGTGCTCCTGTAAACGGCGATACAGTTAAAACTAGCGCTGGGGCTGTCTTTAATGTGCCTATTTGTAAAGTAGACCATATTAAAGATGCCATTTTTCATTTGCAAGGAAGTGGCATTAAAACTGTAGCCGCTACTGAAAAAACAGATCAAAACATTTATGACATTAACTTCAACGAACCTGTTGCGATTATTATGGGTAATGAAGAACGTGGTGTAAACCCATCGGTATTAAAAGTAGTGGATGAAAAAGCAAAATTACCAATGTACGGAACTATTGAATCTTTAAATGTATCTGTGGCTTGTGGGGCTTTTTTATATGAAGTGGTGAGACAGCGTCTTGTTTAATTTTTCAATTTGAAAATTAGTCAATATGTCAATTGATAAAAGAAAGAAATTTGGTTTTTTTATTTTTGCAATCTTCTTATTTTGCTATTTCTTTTATTTATTAGATAAAAATGAAATATTAGAAATTAAACAACAAGGCTTTAAATCATTTGTTTGTTTAGGATTAATTCCTTTGAGCTTTTTTTCAATCCTATTTTCATTTTTTAGTTTTAAAAAAATGAGCACAAGATTTATTGTATCACTTCTTCCAACAATTGCTATTATTCAAATTTTGAGTTTTGGAATTGTAAGAACCGTATTTGTTTCATCCGCTTGGAAAACCCAACACATATATTATCAGAACAAATTTGATTCAAGTAAAAAAGTTGAATATCAAATGATGGATATTGGTGCATTTGGATATAGAAGAAGAACTGTAGAAGTAAATTATATCACGGATTGGTTTTTTATTTCAAAAGAAGTAGGAATTTACAATTCTGATTGGAAAAAGGTAACTATTGAGGTTAACGAATTGAAACTAAAATAAATTCCCTCATTATCAATATCATTTCTCTCTTTTTCCTAAAAACTCATAAATCACTTTAATAGAAGATTTAAAATACGAATCCACTTCTGTTTCTTCAATACTTTCAGGTTTTGGTGGATTTATAAAATTTCCATTTTCGTCAAATTGTTTGAAAAAAGGTTTATCTGTTGGATCAAAATTAGGATGTTCCCAATCATAAAAAATGGGCTTTTCAAATTGTGGCGTTTTAATTAGAATACTCAAAAATAAACCAGTGACAAATCCTGAAAAATGAGCCTCCCATGAAATACCTTCTTTTGCTACATGCTCGCCAGGAAACATAAACCACACCATTCCACCATATACTAGCACAATGCTTAAAGACAAGGCAATCAATCTAAAATATTTTGTGATGATGCCTTTAAAAAACATAAAACTGACCAAACAATAAATCAAGCCGCTTGCTCCTATATGATAACTATTTCTACCTACTAACCATGTTCCCATTCCTAAAACTAAAATTCCTACTAAAAGTACTTGCCAAAATTGTGCGCGATAAAAATAGCGTAATGCGGCTACTAAGAAAAAAATTGGAATTGAATTATAAAGTAAATGCTTAAAATCAGCATGTATGAAAATATGAACAGGGATTCCGCGCAGCCCTTTCCAAGTTTTAGGTAAAATTCCAAATTCAAATATATTTGGGCAATAATGTGTATCAAAATAAAAACCAGTCCACATTAACAAGACAAACACCAACGGTAAAAACCATACCGAAGGCGAAAAATAAAAATTTTTATCTATTGATGAATGTGTGTTCATGTTTCTTTCCTTTCAAAAGTAAAGCCAAATTTTGAATTACGCTAATTTGTCAGATTCATTTAGCGCAACTTCAAAATATTAAATACATTTGTACTAGAAAAAATAATATTATGAATATTCCGTTAGCCGAAAGAGTTCGTCCAAAAAATTTAACAGAATACATTAGCCAATCGCATTTAGTAGGCGAAGAAGGGTCTTTAACGCTTCAAATTTCAAAAGGCATCATTCCAAGTTTAATTTTATGGGGACCTCCAGGTACGGGAAAAACAACATTAGCCCAAATCATAGCACAAGAAAGTCAACGCCCTTTTTATGAATTAAGCGCCATTAATTCTGGAGTAGCAGCCATTAGAGAAGTATTAGACAAAGCAAAACAAAGTGGCGGATTATTCACAACAAAAAATCCTATCCTTTTTATTGACGAGATTCATCGGTTTAGTAAATCACAACAAGATTCTTTATTAGCAGCGGTAGAAAAGGGTTGGGTAACACTTATAGGCGCTACAACTGAAAACCCAAGTTTTGAAGTTATTCCGGCTTTATTGTCAAGATGTCAGGTATATATACTACATGCTTTTACCAAAGAAGATTTAGAGGCTATTTTACAAAGGGCAATTAAAACAGATGAATTTCTCAAAACAAAAACAATTGAATTAAAGGAAACAGAAGCTTTATTGAGATTATCTGGTGGTGATGGTAGAAAATTATTAAACATTTTTGAATTGGTAATTCATGCTTTAGATATTTCAACAAATCCAACATCCATTGAAATTACAAATGAAAAGGTACTACAATTGGTACAGAAAAACACCGTGTTATATGACAAAACAGGTGAACAACATTATGATATTGTTTCCGCTTTTATAAAATCTATTCGGGGAAGCGATCCTAATGGGGCAGTATATTGGTTAGCCCGAATGATTGAAGGAGGTGAAGATGTTAAATTTATTGCGCGTCGAATGCTTATTCTGGCAAGTGAAGATATTGGAAATGCCAATCCTACAGCTTTAATTATGGCAAATAATACTTTTCAGGCCGTGACAACAATTGGTTATCCAGAAAGCAGAATTATTTTAAGCCAATGTGCTATTTATTTAGCTACATCTGCAAAAAGTAATGCAAGTTATATGGCAATTGGCAAAGCACAACAACTAGTTAAGCAAACTGGCGATTTACCTGTACCTTTACATTTGAGAAATGCACCCACAACATTAATGAAGGAATTAGGCTATGGGGAAGAATACAAATATGCGCACAATTTTACAAATAATTTTGCTGAACAAGAGTTTTTACCTGAAGAAATTTCTGAAACCGTTTTTTTTGAACCAGGAGAAAATACAAGAGAACTTGAATTGCGGCAGTTTTTAAAAAATAGATGGAAAGATAAATACGGGTATTGATTGGTTTTAGGTGAAAAGTATTGGATGTAAGTAAAATTAACTTTTAGCTAAAACAAATACTCCTCAACTACTAATTTATCATTCTTATAATATTCAAAAATCCCTTTGTTTTCTATTTTGGTAAAAATCCCTTTTACTCCAAACTTATCAGCAATAAAAATAGTAGGATTTGTTGTGTTGTAAATTTGCAAAACAACTTTAAGACTCGCGTCCATAATTGCAAAGCCATTAGTAATTTGTACATATTGACACTTCGCTATTGATGAAGAAACGACACCTGAAGGAATTTGAACAACATCTTTCTTTTGAACTAACGTTGAATTATATTTTTTTAACTCTGGTGATAATAATTTTAAAGCTTCAATATAACCATTTTGAATGTTTTTTTCTTTTGATTTTACTTCTGCACTTTCAAAAAGTATTTTATTTTGACAATCTTTTAAAACAAATTTTAATTTAGTAACAAATACATTACTTTTATCTAGCATAACACCATTTATGGCATTGCATCTATTTTGCGCAACGAATAAAGGCAATTCTTCATCGTCAAAATAAACATCAAAACCTTCGGCCAATAAAATTCCTTTAAACATATTATTAATGTTGTAAGCATCGGGTTCTGTTTGAAAATCGTATTTATGCTTAATAATCACAACTTGTTTAGTTTGCGAATAACTTAAACCAACAAGTAAAAAAAGTAAAATATGTATATAAAATCGCATGTTATAATATATTTTGTAGTTCAATTAATTTCTCTATTTGCAACACTTGTCTTTGAAGTTTGTTGCTATTTGGATTAAAATAAATGACTTTCATTCCAAAATTTAAAGCGCCTTCTACATCGGCTTCCCAGCTATCACCTATCATAATGCTTTCATGTTTTTGAGCATTTGCTTCTTTTAAAGCATATTGAAAAATAGTTTGGTGTGGCTTTTTATGTCCTGCCATTTCTGAATTTGTTATTGTTTTAAAAAACCTATTCAAATTTGCATTTATCATTTTGCTCTCTTGAACATGAGCAAAACCATTTGTAATAATATGTAATTGATAGTTAGCTTGTAAATAATTTAGTGTTTCTAATGTTCCTTCTATTAAATGATTATTTAATGGTAAATAGGAAATAAAATCATCAGAAATTTTAAATAGTAGCTCATCAGAGATAGTAAGCTTACAAGAATCAAAAGAATCTTTCAAACGACCATATCTTAGGGTTTCATGTGAAACTTCATTAACTTGATACAATTTCCAATAGGCTTGATTAATAGGATTATAAACTTCTATAAACTTTTTAATGGGTAAATCAATTCTATTTTCAACAAAAATACGCTCAAAAGCTAATTCAGCATTCTTATCAAAATCCCAAAGCGTATGATCTAAATCAAAAAAAATGTGTTTTATCGGATTCACTATTTCGTGTTTGATTTATTTTCCACCAACAATTTCAGCATTTTCAATGTGATAAATCCAATCTTCTACATCGTTTTCATTATATCGAAATGTACCTTTTAAGGTTAAATAAGTATCCGTTTTTAATTTAGGGGTTGCTCCTTTAAACTTAATTCCCATAATAGTTTCAGGGCCCGATTTTCCACAGAAAAAACAAGAAGCAAATACATTTTTACTTAACGCATAGTTTTTATTGTCAATTGGCACTATAAAACCACTCATTACAATCGTTTTTTTCTGTAATTTCTTTAATTTAGTATTCACTAGTGGAAAATCAACCTCTCCATAGGTTGCATGCTTTTTTTTAAGAAATTTTATTTCGCCCAGTAGTTTCCATGACAAGGTATCGGCAAAAAATAATTTATCTTTTTTAACAGAAAAAGGTGCTGTTTTAGTCGTATTTTGAAAACTAAACAAAAGTATACCTATTACTAAGGCTATACTTATTTTATATACTTTATGCATTTGATAATGATTTTGAAATATTTAATGTATATGCTTTTACTGCGGGAATCAAAGCCGCAAGTAGTCCTACTAAAAGCGTTAAACCAAATAGCCAACTTTCTTTTTCCCAAATAATTTCCAAAGGATTAAAACCTAACTTAAAATCGCTTTCAGAAGCTTTAGAGAGTAAAACTAGTCCTGCTCGACCTAAAAGTGTGCCAAATAGATAACCAACTACACACAGCAACATGCTTTCTAAGAGTACAACAATTAATAACTGATACCTTTTCGCACCATTCACTCGTAATAAAGCAAATTCAGCTTTACGCTCTTTTAAAGTGGTAAATAAGGCTATAAAAATAGAAATCCCTGAAATCAACATGATGCCAAACGCCAAATATTTTAATGCATTTAAACCAACTCCAAACAAATCAAATAATCGATTCATTTGATAAGTGGGTAATGCCGCTTGCATTTTAGTATTTTGTGCTATAAGTCTTGGCCAAAGCATTACACCCATTTTATTTCTAAATTCAATTAAAACAGCTGTTACTTCCATTTCTGGTTCATCAATTGTCATGTCTTCATGATCATGCTCGTGACGACACGAATCTGAGTGTATGTGCTCTTCTTCAGCTAGTGGTTCTTCATGATGCATTTGCCAAACACTTGGTATATTTGATAAAATTAAATTATCTAATACTTTGCCTGTTTTTGAAAGAATACCTACTACTTTATACTCACCATGTTCATGTACTTCTCCTTCTGCAGCACTACCATGTGTGCCTTTAAAAGTATCTCCAATTTTTAAATTTAATTTTTCAGCCACATCAGATCCCACAACTACTTCAAAATTTTTATCAAAGGGTTTTCCGTCAGTAAATTTAGCTTGATACTTTTCTAAATAATCTGTGGTAGTTCCAACAATTTTGTAGCCTAAATAATTGTCTCCAAATGCTAAAGGAATAGCCTTCTTAACATAGGGATGTTGCATCCATACTTTTGCTGAATCATAACTAATATTACCCGTAGGGTCATCAACATGATAAACTGACGACAACACTAATTGTAATGGACTACCTTGTGCACCTAATACTAAATCTACACCGTCTAAATTACTTTGGTATTTTTCTTCAAATTGCTTTTCAACTAAAATAAGTACGGTGATTATTGCCACACTAGCTGTTAATAACAAGATACTTAAAATAGTATTTAAAGGTTTAAACCAAATATTTTTCCAAGCTAATTTTGCAATCATACCATTGTAATTTGATTAGTAAAACGTTGTTTAATTCTAGAATCATGTGTCACAATTAATAATGCTGCTTGATATTCTTTGGCTAAATTTTCTAATAAATCAATTACTTTTTCAGCATTTTTATCATCTAAGCTAGATGTGGGCTCATCTGCCAAAAGCACTTTAGGTTTATTCATTAAAGCACGTGCTATGGAAACGCGTTGTTGTTGACCTACACTTAATTGTGAAACTAATTTAGTTGCTTGATCAAGAACATCTAATTTTTCTAGTAAATTTTTCGCTCTTTTTGTATGCTTTTTACCTGTTGCCAACCAACTAACCATTTCTAAATTTTCTAAAACTGTTAAAGAAGCAATAAAATGTGATTTTTGAAAAACAACGCCAATATTTTTACCTCTAAACGCGTCTGTTTTTTGTTCAGAGAGTTTTGTAACGTCAATATTATCGATAGTTACCTGACCTGAAGCGGGCTTAAGTAAACCTGCTAATATATGTAAATACGTTGTTTTCCCTTTTCCTGAATTACCTGTAACTAAAAGTGTATTTCCTGCCTGACAAAATACATCGGGCATGTGAAAAATATGGTCTTTGTGATAAGAAAATGTAATGTCTTTTGTGCTTATCATGCTTATTTTAATTATGAGGGCAAGATACTAAATAATATACAAACAAATCTTAAAAGAATTTTAAAAAATACCTTCATCTTGAAAACTATAATACCCTTTCTCCGTAATGATAATATGATCCAATACTTTTACTTCTACGGCATCACCTGCAACTCTAATTTTTTTAGTAATTTGTTTGTCTGCCTCACTAGGCATCAATTTTCCAGAAGGATGATTATGACACAATATAAGAGATGTAGCGTAATATTCGAAAGCGGTTTTAAATATAATTCGCGTATCTACTACGGTTCCTGTAATTCCTCCTTTACTAATTTGGGCTTTATGAATCACTTTATTTGAATTATTTAAATAAAGTACCCAAAATTCTTCATGCGGCAATTCACCAATTAAAGGTTGCATGAGATCAAAAACAATTCGACTTGAAGTCACTTGAGTTAAACTAGTAGTCTCTTCCAAACGACGACGACGTCCTAATTCTAATGCCGCCATAATTGAAATAGCTTTTGCTTCTCCAATACCCTTAAATTGAACCAATTGAGAAAGAGATAATTTACCTAATTGAGTAAGATTGGAGTCTACAGATTTTAATATACGTTGGCAAAGCTGAACAGCACTTTCGTTTCGCGAACCAGAACCAATGAGAATGGCTAGTAATTCTGAATCAGACAAGGCATTTTTACCTTTTAGAAGTAGTTTTTCACGTGGACGATCATCTTCGGCCCACTGATTAATTGGCGTGTACATAAAATTTATTTTGGCGTTTATATACACAAAGATATGAAAAAATTAAAATGTGCCAATTTTTATAAAGTCAGTAATTGGCACTTTTAAAAAATTATTTAATTGACTAATTGTTTCACCTCATCAAAATTCAATCCGCCATAATTTCCTGAACTCATTAATAATAAAGCAGCATTTTCAAAATTTTGGCTGAATAAAAAGTTTTTAAACTCCGCAGGATTGGTATAAATAATTAAATCTTTACGATTAAAGGATTGTGCAATTTGGTCATACGTCACTTCATCTAAACGTTTGATTTTTACTGCATCGGGCGAATAAAAAACAACGGCTACATCTGCAGCATCTAATGCCCCTTCATACTCTTTCAAAAATTCGGCATTTAAACTACTATAGGTGTGCAATTCTAAACAAGCTACTAATTTTCTATTTGGGTATTGTGCTTTTACAGCCTTTGTAGTTGCCGAAACTTTACTTGGTGAATGGGCAAAATCTTTATAAGCAACTCTATTTGTTGATTCAGCTATTTTTTCCAAACGCTTACTTGCACCTTTAAAACTAGCTATAGCTTCGTAAAATTGAGCTTCATCTATACCCATACATTGACAAATCCATTTGGCACCTGCTAAATTATTTAAATTATGTGCACCAAAAACCTCTATAGGCATAGGTCCATCAGGAGTTTCCAATAATGTGGTGCCTTTTTCTACCGTATAATTAGGTGTTTGATAAGCTATTTTTCGAATTGGATTTTCACTTCTTTCTGCAACTAATTTAACTGTTGCATCTTCTTCATTGTATACTAAAATTCCTCCATTCGTAATTTTATTTATGAAAATATCAAATTGTTCTACGTAATTATCAAACGTAGGAAATACATTAATATGATCCCAAGCGATTCCAGATAGTAAAGCAATATTAGGTTGGTACAAATGAAATTTTGGACGTAAATCGATAGGTGAAGTCAAATATTCATCGCCTTCTAACACAATGAAATCATTTGTTTCTGTTAAATGCACCATCGTGTCAAATCCTTCCAATTGTGCGCCTACCATATAATCTACTTCCATTTCATGATAGTTCATAACATGAAGAATCATTGAAGTAATCGTAGTTTTCCCATGGGAACCACCAATAACTACACGTGTTTTGTTTTTTGATTGTTCGTATAAGAATTCGGGATAGGAATATATTTTTAAGCCTAATTCTTGTGCTTTTAATAATTCTGGATTATCTGCTTTAGCGTGCATACCTAAAATAATGGCTTCAATATCTGACGTTATTTTTTCAGGAAACCACCCTTCCACTTTTGGCAACAAACCTTTCTTCTCTAAACGGGATTTTGATGGTTCAAAAATGGCATCATCACTACCTGTTACTTGATACCCTTTGTTATGTAAGGCTAATGCTAAATTATGCATGGCTGCACCGCCGATTGCTATGAAATGTGTTCTCATTATTTTGGTTGAATTGTTAATTTGTTAATTTGTTAAATCGATTAAACGATTAAACATTTCAACAATTACACTATTTGTTTTCAAATTGTTCTTTTAATTTACTTGCTTTTATTTTGTCCTTAAGTTTCTTTACATATAAGTCATATAACTTATCAAACGTTTCTTTTGAATTTTCTATTTTATGTGCATTTACATAATAGGTTTCTGCTTTTTTGTAACGTTTAAAATACACTTCAATATACCCTTTTGCTAAATATCCATCTACTTTAGAAATAGTGAGAATTTCATCGGCATATTTTTGTGCTTTTTTTTCGCTTCCTCCTATTATTCCTGGTAATTCTAAATAGAGTATGACTAGCGCAAAACGAGATTCTATATGTTTTTTATCTAATCGAGCTGCCGTTAAAAAAGCCTCTTCAATGTCATCAATCATTCCTAATGCCTTAAATTTATTGACAGATTTTGCTTTCATTCCCATGGCACCTCCATATTTATAGTGATAATTTGCACTAGAAGGTACTTTAAGTTTTAATTTTTCATAATAGGTAATAGCATCGTCCCATTTTTTTTGAGCGCCTGCTATATCGCCTAAATATTCAATTGTTTTTAAATGATTGGGGGTTGTTTTTAAGTAGGTTTCAAATAAAATTTTCGCTTCGGCAAATTTATTTTCTTTATACAATTTTTCAGCTTTCTCAAAATTAGTTTGAGCAAAAGCTGTGAATGAAAAAAATAATATGAAGAGAAATTTTGGCATGAATTAAATTTGAATTCAAAAATAGGAAAAATTTTCGTAACCAAATAAAAAAAGAAACCCTCTAAGAAAGACTTAGAGGGTTCTAATAAAACTAAAAAATAGGTTTATTTTACTAATGTCATCTCGTCAACAATATGTTTAGCACCTGAGAAATTCTCAATCACCCATAACACATAACGAATATCTACATTAATTGTTCTTTGTAGTTTTTTGTCAAAGATAACATCACCCGCCATAGCCTCAATATTTCCATCAAATGCTAAACCGATTAACTCACCTTTACCGTTTAGTACCGGAGAACCTGAATTACCACCTGTAATGTCATTATCTGTTAAAAAACAAACGTGTAAAGATCCGTCTTTATCTGCATAACGACCAAAATCTTTTGATGCATTCATTTCTAAAACTCTTGTTGGTAAATCAAATTCTGCATCACCTTTTTTATACTTTTTAACTTGACCTGCTAAAGTTGTATAATTATTAATTGTTGCGTCATTTCTTTTATCAGCTGGCAATCCTCTCACTTTTCCGTATGTTAAACGTAACGTAGAGTTTGCATCTGGATATTTAATTTCTCCAATTTTTGATTCGCGTAAACCTTCAACTAATTTTCTATATGCTCCGCCAAAATCATTTTGCGCTTTTGCAATAGCTTCCGATTTAGAATTAAAATGTGTTAATAAATCATTTGACAACACAAATAAGGGATCATTTGCTACTAAACCTTCGGAAGGTAAATCTAAAAATGCTTTTACTTTATCTTTTGATGTAAAAATACTTAAATCAAAGGCAGCATTTACAAATTTAGTAAAGTCATTGTTTGATTCTTTACCTATTTTTTCAACTGAAGGAGCAATAGCATACCCTGTAGATTTAGTCGCATATAATTTTAATTGTGCGGCTAAAATATCTTTCTCAGCAGGAATGTACAATTCTTTATGCATTTCATCCACCATTTCTAAAATAGCTGGAGCCATCTGTGCACGTTTTGTTGCATCTGCTTTTGCATAAACTTCTAATTGTTTACCTAACGATCTACTGATAGTTCCAAAAGCAGACGTTCTTAATAATTGTTGCAAATAATTATCATGACGTGCTTTTTCATTGGTTAGTTTGTAATAGTTATTAATTGTAGCTACTACATTACCGTATTTTTCTTTATTTTCTGGTTTATTTGCCCATTTATCAAATTTTGCTTCTTGAGCTGCTTTAGCTTTAGCTGTTTGGAATTTAGTTAACGCATCGATCATTCCTTGACGGTTTTTCCAATAATTAGCTACTCCTGCAAATTTTGAAGCATAAATTAAATTTAAGGCATCGGACTGAACCATGTATTTTTTCATGTTGTCCATTCCTATTTTAGAGCCTTCAACCCACGCTGGATAAGCAAACTTTACATTTTGCTCAATTCCTCCTGCTGGCATCCAACGGTTTGTTCTACCTGGATAACCTAAGATCATAGCGAAGTCATTCTCTTTAACACCACCTAAATTAACTGGCAAATAATGTTTTGGTTGTAACGGAACGTTATTAGGAGAATAATCTGCTGGATTTCCGTTAGCATCAGCATAAATTCTAAACATAGAAAAATCTGCTGTATGACGTGGCCATTCCCAATTGTCTGTATCGCCACCAAATTTTCCTAAACTTTCTGGTGGTGTACCTACTAAACGCACATCTTTGTAATCTTGGTATACAAAATAGTAGTATTCATTGCCTTGGAAAAACGGGCGAACAGAAACTGTATATTTTCCACCTTCGTTATTTTCTTTTTCAATTTTTGCTATTTCAGCGTTGATTGCTTTTTCTCTTTCCGCTTCGGTCATTTTATCATTTACAACCGCTAAAATTCTTTTGGTACAATCGTCCATTCTCACGAAAAAACGTACAAATAGACTAGAAGGTTTTAATTCTTCTGAACGATTTTTTGCCCAAAATCCATTTTTTAAATGGTTTTTTTCTGCAGTAGATAATTCAGCAATGGCATCATACCCACAGTGGTGATTCGTTAATACTAAACCGTCTTTTGAAATTAATTCTGCTGTACATCCTCCATTAAACTGAACGATAGCATCTTTTAAACTATGATGATTAATGCTATAAATTTCTTCAGCGGTTAATTGAAGACCCATTTTTTGCATATCGCGGTGGTTTAAACGTTCAATAAACATTAAAAACCACATACCTTCATCTGCTTTTACGGTTGCAGGTAACAACGTAATTACAGCAATTAAGGATAAGATAATTTTTTTCATATGAAATAGTTATTTTGTTTTACTGATGCGAATATAAATCAAAAATTATGAATTTGATAAAATTAATTCAAGTAAAACATAGTTTATTACATTAACTTTAACTTTTATTTAGCTTTTATAAAGAAAAAGCATCACTTTCGTAATGCTTTTATTTCAAATTCTATGATGTTTACTTATGCATTCAACATTTTCCACAACTTATCTTTCAATTCAGTTAGACCTTGTTGGGCTATAGAAGAAATAAACATATATTCTATACCTTTAAAATCCTTGTCTAATTGCTGTTGCATTTCTTTTTGTAATTCATCATCTAACATGTCGCATTTCGAAATAACAATTAATCGGTCTTTATCTAGCATTTCAGTATTATAACGACGTAATTCATCTAAAAGTATTTCATATTCTTTTTTAATATCATCAGCATCGGCTGGCACCAAAAATAATAAAGTTGAATTACGTTCAATATGCCTTAAAAAATAATGCCCTAATCCTTTACCTTCTGCGGCACCTTCTATAATTCCAGGTATATCCGCAACTACAAAAGACTGAAAATCTCTGTAAGCGACAATACCTAAATTTGGTTTTAAGGTAGTAAATGGATAATCCGCAATTTTTGGTTTAGCTGACGTTAAAACAGAAAGCAGAGTTGACTTCCCAGCATTTGGAAAACCTACTAAACCTACATCGGCTAATACTTTTAATTCTAAAATAACATCAACTTCTTCTCCTGTAATTCCAGGCTGTGCATAACGTGGTGTTTGGTTTGTAGCGCTTCTGAAATGCCAGTTTCCTAAACCTCCTTTACCTCCTTTTGCTAAAATTTTAGTTTCGTCATGTTCAGTAATTTCGAACAAAATTTCACCGGTTTCTTTATCTTTAATTACAGTACCTAAAGGTACTTCAATAAATTTATCTTCTCCGTCTGCTCCAGTACTTCTACTACTTCCTCCATCACCTCCATGACCTGCTTTTACATGCCTTAAAAATTTTAAATGAAACAAGGTCCATAAGTTTTTATTACCTCGTAAAATAACATGTCCGCCTCGACCTCCATCACCACCGTCAGGTCCTCCTTTTTCAATAAACTTCTCTCTATGTAAATGAGATGAACCTTTTCCTCCTTTACCAGATGCTACATATATTTTTACGTAATCTACAAAATTTCCTTCGGTCATTTTTTAAGTTAGAAATTAGAAGTTAGAAATTAGAAGTTGATACAACTAAATTAAACTTAGTTAGTGTTTTTTTTTATTTTATAAGTGGCAAAGATACAACTTTAAGATGGCTAATAAAAAAGAAAACTTATAATGCATACATTATAAGTTTTTTAAAAAATATTGAAACTATACATTATTCTTTAAGAGTAGTGATTAAAATTTTATCGATTTTTACACCATCCATCTCTAAAACTTCAAACTCTAGTTTATTCCAAATAAGCTTTTGTCCTTGTTTTGGAATATCACCAAGCTCAGTAACAATAAGCCCGTTAACGGTCGTAACTTCAAAATCACCAATTTGTTCGTCTAAATCAAAGTAAGTCAGAAAATCATGTAACGAATATTGACCATCTACTAACCAAGTTCCGTCTTCATTGGCAATTAATTTATATTCATCATCATCGAAATCTGCAGCATCACCTACTAAGGCTTCTAAAATATCATTTAATGTAATAATTCCTTGAAAAACGCCATATTCATCAGTAACAAATGCATAATGCACTTTAGTCTTCTTAAAATTTTCTAATGCCTTATAGGCTGAAGTATGCTCTATGAAATAAGTAGGTTCTTTTGCGATAGCGTTTAATTGAAAATTACCTTGTTCAAAATTTAAAAACAAGTCTTTTAAAAATACTACACCCACAACTTCGTCTAAATTTTCATTACAAACAGGGTAAACAGAATGCAATTCATGTAAGACTTTTGCTTTGATTTCTTCTACTGAATCGTCCAAAGATAAATATACCATAGAACTTCTATGTGTCATTAATGAATTTACTTTTCGGTCGCCAATATGAAAAACACGTTCCACAATGTCTTGTTCAATTTCTTGTACTTCACCTACTTCTGTTCCTTCTTTAATAATAGCTTTTATTTCTTCTTCGGTGACTTTGCCGTCTGCTGTAGGTTTTATGTTTAATACTTTAAGAATAAAATCAGTTGAAGTCGTTAACAACCAAATGAATGGTGCGGTTACTACGGAAACTAATTTCATAGGAACTGCAACAGCTTTTGCAATGGTTTCGGGATAATTTAAGCCAATTCGTTTGGGCAATAATTCGCCTAATACTAATGAGAAAAAAGTTAGCACAACAACTACAACACCTACTGCTAGAGAAGGTGCATACAGTTTAGTTAACTCATATTGTTCAAAAAACAAGGTAACGTCTTCTGTTACTTTCTCTCCTGAATAAATACCTGTTAAAATGCCTATCAACGTAATACCTATTTGGACAGTTGATAAAAATTTATTAGGCGAATTTGCTAAATCTAAAGCGGTTTTTGCACTCGTGTTGCCTTTCTTGGCAGCGGTTTCTAACCTATTTTTTCTTGCTGATATGAGTGCAATTTCTGACATGGAAAACAATCCATTAAGCAGTATCAACAAGAAAATTATGACTATTTCCAATGTTTAATATGTTGAATTTTATCGCAAGATACTTATAATTTATCAATTATTAAACTTAATCTTTCTGTAATTTCTTGAATTGTACCAATTCCATTTACAGCATAGTATTTATTTTGTCCCTCATAAAAATGAATTAAAGGCGCTGTTTTTTCATTATACTCTTGGTATCTGTTTCTGATTTTTTCTTCGTCTTGATCATCTGGTCTGCCTGAAGTTTTACCTCTTTCAAGTAATCTTTGAACTAAAATTTCATCATCTGCGTCTAAGGCTATAGTTGCTGTAATTTTTTCTCCTTTTGTAACTAAGAAAGTATCCAACGCTTCTGCCTGCGCTAATGTTCTTGGGAAACCATCAAATAAAAAACCGGCAGCTTGTGGATTTTTATCTACTTCACTTTGCAACATTTGAATGGTTACCGTATCTGGAACTAGGTCACCTTTATCCATATAGGTTTTCGCTAATCTGCCTAAATCAGTGTCATTTTTTATGTTAAATCTAAAAATATCACCCGTTGACAAATGCACTAAATTATATTTGTCTTTCAAAAATTCGGCTTGTGTTCCTTTTCCGGCACCTGGTTTTCCAAATAATACGATATTAATCATTTCAGTAAGTTTATAGTTTGTTGTTTAGTATTAAAAATAAAAAGCAAATTTACAAAGTATTCAGAATTAAGAATGAAGAATTGTGTTTTTTTTGCAAAATAGATATATTTACAAAATGAATTCGATTTATTACAAACAGGTAGCCGAAAGTACCGCACATCGAAAGAGTAGAGAGAAGAATAAAAATTTTGCACTCAAAAATCCTGATTTTTTGTTTGTTTTAATTCAAATAGCATTTGACACAACAGATAAAAATCATCATAAAGCTTGTTGGATACTCGAATTAGTATTTGAAGAACAACTCTTACTTTTGGAACCGTATTTGGCACAATTCTGCACAAAATTAAGTAGTTATACTAATGAATCAGCCATTCGTTCAATAGCTAAAATATGTATGTTCTTGACAAAAAGTAAAACAATTCATTTATCAAATAAGCAAGAGAAACAAATAATAGAAACTTGTTTAGATTGGCTTATTAACGATGCAAAAGTAGCTCCTGCAGCATATGCCATGCGCGCTTTATTTATTTTGAGTAAAAAACATATTTGGGTACGCGATGCTTTACAAGAAGTATTAGCAAGAGATTTTAGTAAACATTCGCCTGGTTATCAATTTGCAGTTAAAGATATTTTAAAAAAATTAAATTCTTAAATTACCAAAATTAGTATCTTTGCAGGAACAACGACAACCATAACCACTCCAAATGAACTATTTTTCTTCCAATTTTAAATTAGGTATTCTAGGTGGAGGCCAATTAGGCAAAATGCTTTTGCATGACACTCGAAAATTTGATATTCAAACCTATGTTTTGGATCCAAGTGAAGAAGCACCTTGTAAAATTGCTTGCAACCAATTCTTTCAGGGAGATTTGATGGATTTTGAGACCGTATATAAATTCGGAAAAAAAGTAGATATTTTAACTTTCGAAATCGAATTGGTGAACCTAGACGCATTAACACAATTAGAAGAAGAAGGAGTACCGGTATATCCTTCGCCAAAAACCTTGAAATTGATTCAAAACAAAGGTATTCAAAAAGATTTTTACACCCAACACAATATTCCAACAGCACCGTACCAGCGATTTGAAAATCTTGAAAATCTAAAATCAGCAATCAACAGTCAGCAATCAACGCTTCAATTGCCTTTTGTTTGGAAGTGTACTGAATTTGGTTACGATGGTAATGGGGTCAAAGTAGTTCGAAAAGTAGCTGATTTAGACGAATTACCCAACGTAGAATGTATTGCCGAGGCAATGATCCCATTCAAAAACGAATTGGCCGTTATTGTATGTCGCAATCCTTCGGGCGAAATCAAAACCTATCCTGTGGTAGAAATGGAATTTCACCCCGAAGCCAATCAGGTAGAATATGTTATTTGTCCTGCGCGAATTGATGAGGAAGTAGCCCAAAAAGCCAGAGCCATTGCTTTGAATGTTTCCCAACAATTTCATCATGTGGGGTTATTAGCAGTGGAAATGTTTCAAACCGAAAATGACGAAATTCTAGTCAATGAGGTAGCGCCAAGACCACATAATTCAGGTCATTATTCTATTGAAGCAAGTTACACCTCACAATTTGAAAATCATTTGCGCGCGATTTTAGATTTACCTTTAGGCAATACTGATAGTAAAGTGGCCGGAATTATGGTCAATTTGGTAGGCGAAGAAAATTTTTCGGGCAATGTAATTTATAAAAATATTGAAAAAATACTAGACTGGGATGGTGTAACACCACACATCTACGGTAAAAAACAAACCCGCCCTTTTAGAAAAATGGGACACGTCACCATTGCAAACGAAGACGTAAACAAAGCAAGAAAAATAGCAGAGCAAGTAAAAAATACAATTAGAGTGATTAGCAAATAAAACAATGTATCAATTTGAAAATTTGAAAATGTATTTGCTTTTTTAATTTTTTTAAAATTTAAACAAAAAAACAACCAAAACCCTACTCACCCCTAGTAGGAATTCCCCCTTTGGGGGTTAGGGGGCTAATATGAAAGTAGCCATCATCATGGGAAGCATTTCGGATATGCCGGTAATGCAAGACGCCATAGACATTTTAAAAGAATTTGGAATCGAAACCGAAGTAGATATTGTTTCGGCACATAGAACTCCTGAAAAATTAGTGGATTTCAGTACAAAGGCACACGAAAGAGGGATTTCGGTTATTATTGCGGGTGCAGGTGGTGCGGCACATTTGCCTGGAATGGTGGCTTCTATGAGCCCACTTCCTGTAATTGGAGTCCCTGTAAAATCAAGTAATTCGATTGACGGTTGGGATTCGGTTTTATCAATTTTGCAAATGCCGGGCGGAGTTCCTGTAGCTACAGTAGCATTGAACGGAGCTAAAAACGCAGGAATCTTGGCAGCTCAAATCATCGGAAGTGCTGACAACACTGTTTTAAACCGAATAATTGCCTACAAACTAAGCCTAAAAGACGCCGTTATAAAAGCATCAGAAGGATTGAAAAAATAATAATAAAACCATTAAGGGATTAAGGTTCTTTAAGATTTTGATGTAGCAATCCTTCTTAATTTTTCTTAATCTCTTAATGGTTAAAAATAAAGAAACTAAATTGCACAATGAACATCTTAACCTCAACATACACTACCAAATACAATGCAGCGCCTTTCTCTCAAATTCAAATGAGCGATTACCAACCTGCTTTTGAAACCACTATTGCAGCAGCGCGCGCAGAAATTGATGCGATTACTCATAATCCAGCGAAGCCTACTTTTGAAAACACCATCGAAGCTTTGGATTTTTCAGGACAAACTTTAGATCGTTTATCCTCTATTTTCTTCAATTTGAATTCGGCAGAAACCTGTGACGAAATGCAGAAAATCGCACAAGAAGTTTCGCCTTTACTAACAGCGTTTAGCAATGATGTTTCGTTAAACGAAGCCTTATTTCTACGAGTGAAAGCAGTGTACGACCAAAGAAATGAATTGAGTTTATCTCCAGAACAAGCCACTTTATTGGATAAGAAATACAAAAGTTTTGCTCGCAATGGAGCACTACTTAGCGAAGATAAAAAATCACGCTTACGCGAAATCGATACTGAATTAGCCAAATTAAAACTGACTTTTGGTGAAAATGTATTGGCAGAAACCAATAACTACCAACTGCACATTACCAACGAAGCCGACTTAAAAGGATTGCCCGAAGGGGCTATTGAAATGGCTCGTTCTTTGGCCGAATCCAAAGAGAAAGAAGGTTGGATTTTTACCTTAGACTTTCCGAGTTACCTGCCTTTTGTAACCTATGCGGATAACCGCGAATTGCGAAAGGAAATTACCATTGCCGCAGGAAAAAAAGCCTTTCAAAACAACGAGTTCGACAACCAAGAAATTACGTTACAAATTGCTAAACTACGTTACGAACGCGCTAATTTATTAGGCTATGAAACCCACGCACACTTTGTTTTAGAAGAGCGCATGGCACAAAACCCTAATCAAGTAAAAACATTTTTAAATGATTTGTTAGCCAAAGCCAAACCGGCAGCCGAAAAAGAGTTTGCGCAATTAACGGCTTTCGCCAAAGAATTAGACGGCATTGACCAATTAGAAAAATGGGACGGACCCTATTATTCAGAAAAATTGAAACAAAAATTATTCAATTTAGATGACGAGCTTTTAAAACCGTATTTCAAATTAGAAAATGTATTGAATGGTGCCTTTACCATTGCAAATAAACTATTCGGATTAACATTCAAAGAAATCGACACTATTGACAAATACCACCCCGATGTACAGACTTTTGAAGTCATAGATGAGAAAAACGAATTAGTAGCGTTATTCTATGCCGATTTTTTTCCAAGAAAAGGCAAACGAAATGGAGCTTGGATGACCTCTTTTAAACCACAATACATTCAAAATGGCGTAAACGAAAGACCACATATTTCCAATGTGTGCAATTTTACACCGCCTACCCCAACTAAACCTTCACTCTTAACATTCAACGAAGTAACTACCTTGTTTCATGAATTTGGACACGGTTTGCACGGCATGTTGGCTAACACCAACTATCCAAGTTTATCGGGAACTTCGGTATATTGGGATTTTGTGGAATTGCCTTCGCAAATGATGGAAAACTGGTGTTACGAACCTGAGGCTTTGGCTTTATTTGCTAAACATTATAAAACAGGCGAAATCATTCCGCAAGAATATGTGGAAAAAATCAAAGAAAGTGCCAGTTTCTTAGAAGGAATGGCCACCTTACGCCAATTGAGTTTTGGATTATTAGACATGGCATTTCACAGCAATAATCCAACAGGAATTACAGATATCAAAGCGTTTGAAAAAACGGCTTTTGAAGGCACAAGTCTGTATCCTGATGTAGCCGAAAATTGCATGAGTGTTTCTTTCTCTCATATTTTTCAAGGAGGGTATTCTTCGGGATATTACAGTTACAAATGGGCTGAAGTTTTGGATGCCGATGCTTTTGCGTATTTCCAAGAAAAAGGCATTTTCAACACAGAAGTGGCTACAAAATTCAAAGAAAACATCCTCTCAAAAGGTGGAACTGAACACCCGATGACATTGTACAAACGTTTTAGAGGGCAAGAACCAAAACCAGAAGCCTTATTGAAACGAGCTGGGTTGATTTAAATCGTTTTTTTTTGCGTTAGGGATAGAGGCGGCATCCTTTTCATGGCGGACTGAAGTACTCGAAGTCCACTATGAAAAGATAAAGCCAAAAGCCCGACCCGAAGGGAAACGCCCAAAAGCTAGAGCTTTAAAATATGCTGCAATAAATGAATTTGATTTTTAGCTCGATTTAGATTTTGTTCTGGGTAATTGCAATGATAGTAAATATCACCATTCAAATAATCAGTCAAGAAACGTAACCCTTGAATATAAACGATTACCTGTGGCGCATAGGGTAAATTTTCCAATTCAATATCAGTTAAAAAAGAACGTGTTTCAGACAAAAAACCATCCGTTAAAGCGTAATAAATTTTAACATTGAATACCCCTTCTGGATTAGGATCATCTTCTAATTTTGTGTTAGTGTAAGAACGAATCATATCGCCGTAATCATATAAAATCGTACCAAACATCAAAGTATCCCAATCAATAATGGCTTTAGGCTGATGTGTCGTGACATCAAAAAGCACATTGCTAATTTTAGGATCGGCATGAATGAGTCGAACAGGCAATCTTTTTTCTTGTTGTAATTGTATCCATTTTTGGGGTAAATCTTTATGCTTGAGCATCCAATCTAACTCGGTTTTTGCTTTGATTAGTCGTTCTTTTGTAGCCAATTGAAAGGCTTGTTGAAAAGCTTCAATTCTACTTTTTGTGTCTAAAAAATTTGGTAAAACAGCTTGAATTTGGTTTAGTTCAATTCCATTTAAAAAGGTATAGAATTGACCAAAAAAAGAACCTACTTGGAATGCTTGATTTGAATTTTCCACAACATTAATAGTGTAACTATTTTCAATTTGTTCCAACATCCGCCAAGTGTCACCTTCAAAATTGAGTTCATTTCCACCTTCAGCGGTCTCGCACAATTCCAATACAGGATGTGGGTAATTCATTGATTTTAAACAACTACTTACTAATGAAATATTTGAATGAATTGCCTTGGGATTTTGAAAAATAGCGGTATTGATTTTTTGCAAAATATACTTTTTTCTCAGTGCGCCTAGGACTACCTCAACGCTATACGTCGAATTAATTAAACCATCTGCAACAGGAGAAATGACAGCCACTTCAGCCTGAGGTAAAAAATGACAAATGATATTATTTAGTGTTGGATTTATTGCCACAATTCGCTAGGATATAATTTATTAGTAATAGATTCTGAAATAAAATCAACTACTTGTTTTTTATCTTCGGGATAAGTGATTCCATACCATTTGTCTGAAGTTGAAAGCACTTTTACCTGAAGATTTTGGATATCAATTAAATTTTGTATTTCTGTTGGGATATAAATTTCTAAAATTGACGAAGGATTTGAGCTTAAAAAATGATGAAACGAATTTTCTAATGATTCGAAAATAGCAGGATGGAATCCCCAAAAATTCATTGAAACCAACGTATTAGAAGAAATTACTTGTCTACTTTCATTTTCTAAAAATACAATTTCGGCATCTTCTCGAAGTATTTTAGTTTTCTCTATTACCTTATGTAAATACCCAGCAGCATTCAATGAACAAATGCCTCTAGACACCGAACCATTTTCGCTCAAAGTAACTGCTATAGGATACGCAACCATGGCAAATTGATTGGGTTGAATTTGGTCGTCATCTATCCATTTTACCATTTCAACAAAAGCCTGTTTCCCATAATAATCATCGGCATTTAGTACGACAAAGGGTTCTTGAATACATGCTTTGGCACACAAAATAGCATGTGCGGTACCCCACGGTTTTTGTCTGTCTTGTAGCAACTTATAAAATTCCTTTGGAACAAACTTTTCAATAGTTTGAAGTACGAGATGAAGTTCAAACTTTCGTTGTGATGCAATTTTTTCTAATCTTGTAAGATACGAGACTGGTAAATGTGAATTAATCACAACGACAATTTTTGTAAATCCCGCTTCTAGCGCATCAAAAATAGAAAACTCCAAAATGGTTTCATCGTTGGCAGTGATCCCGTCAACTTGTTTCAAGCCTTGGTATCGGCTACCTAAGCCCCCTGCCATAATGAGTAGGGTTTTGGTCGAACTAAAATGCCCCATCAAATCCAAATACTGGTTTACGTGATTCCCATGCTCCTTTGGTAAAATCAGGTATATCGACTACTTGTCCATTTTTTTTGATTGATTTTTCGCTTAAAGGGGTAATGGAATACCAAGTAGCCAAATCATACACATCTAAAGGAAACTCTATATTACGTTTGATGCATTCAATAAACGTATTATCAACAAAGAAATCCATTCCACCATGTCCTGAGTTTTCAGCATCTTTTGAATAGCGCTGCCAAAGTGGATGGTCGTATTCTTGCAACCATTTTTCAGTGTTGTCCCAGCGATGAGAATGTTTCATCAATTTTTCAAAATAGATAAATCCTTGATTGTTTTCGCCCCAGCCAAAATCTTGCCAAATTCCATCTGTTCCTTGTACCCTAAATCCTAAATTATACGGGCGTTGCAAAGAAGTGTCATGTGTTAATAAGATGGTTTCCCCATTAGCACAATGAATTTGTGTAGTCACAATATCTCCTTGTCTGAATTTTACTTTAGCATTGGGATGGTCCTTTCCTCCTTTTGGATGTTCTTCAATATACTTTGTCAATCCTCTGGATTTTGAAGAAAAAGAAGACAAACGCAATAATCTATTCCCTCTATTGATATCAAACATAACGGCTACCGGACCCAATCCGTGAGTAGGATACAATTCTCCATTTCTATTTACATAATGATTGGTTCGCCATTTGGCCTCACTAAATCCTTTATCACCAAACTCTACTCCCGAATTATATGCCGTTTGACCATCGTTAAACAAAACACCTCTCAAATCATGTTCATAGCCGCCTTGCCCGTGAATTAACTCACCAAACATCCCTTTTCGTACCATATTTAAAACTGCCATTACATCACGTCGGTAACACACATTTTCTAACATCATGATAGGTACTTTAGTTGCTTCAAATGCTTTTACAAATTCCCAACAATCGTCAACTGACATAGCACCACACACTTCCATACCAACTATTTTCTTGGCATACATAGCTTCTACACCCTGAATTTTATGCCACTCCCAAGGTGAAGAGATAATAACCGCATCAATTGTTGGGTCTTTCAATAAATTTCTATAATCATAATCTCCGTTACCATATTCCTTTGCGGGTTGTTGTTTGTATTTTGCCATTAACTTTTGACCCATAGCCAGCATTCTTGGCTCTGGATCGGCAAAAGCAACTATCTCTACATCTGTTCTCTTTAACATTTCTTCTAAATGTGCTTGACCTCTATATCCAATCGCAATAAATCCTAGACGAACTTTTTTATCCGTATTAAAATTATCATTATAGGAAAAAAGAGAATTAGGCAAAATTAATGCGCCAAAACCAGCTACTGAGGTTGTCTTAAGAAAGTTTCTTCGAGTAAAATTAGGGTTCATAACTATTATTTTTTGCTAATTTAATAAAATAAAAAACACGAACAGCTAGAAATTTTTTTTAATCAATAAAAGCAACACACACCAAAAAATGGGGATACTTTCTACCCAAAATAGTGTATAATACCTTGACCTTTTTGTAGAGGTGAAAAAGATAATCAGTACAGTAATAAATGATATAAAAAGATTAACCGAGAAAAGCAGCCCGTTTTTTGCATTCATACTAAAATTAAATTCTAAAAAAATGAAGAGCAATATGGCTAAATACCCAAAAATCTTTGTTTTTTCAATACCAAACCGTTGAGGCAATGTTTGCATTTTCTTGTTATCAGAAGCACTATCTAAAATTTCGAATGGTACTAATAAGGCAAACAGTATTAAAACACGTTGTATAAAGAGTAACAAATCGAATCTATTGGCAATAAAAAAAGGTATCCCGAGTGTAACTAAACTAACTACAAAAGAAACTATAACTAATTTTAACCAGCCTATTTTTCTCAAATAAGGATAAGCCACTACAAGTATGCCTCCTACAAACAATCCTTTCTGTTCAGCATAGGTTAATTTAATGTAAAACAGCAAACATAAAAGTAATGCCAAAAATGTTATCCACAGTAACAATTTATATTTTTTTGTTTTATTGAAAACTGTGTAATATTTCAAAAAATTATAGCTGCAAATAGAACCGAAAAATACAACTAGGTAATAAAACGAAGAAATAGTAATTTGATAAGATAAACTGGTAATTTTTAACAAGCAAAAAATAGCCACAGCAACATGAATAGAAGCGTTTATATAGAAATTGATTATTTTTTTAAGTTTATTCATAGCACAAAAATATTGAATATGTTAATAACTACTTGTTTTGGTTTATAAATTCTTAAAAAATTAGAGGTTTTATAGCTTTTGTTTAAGAGATTAATAAGTACATTTGTTACCCAATTAAACACTAGAAATCTTTCTGATTTTAAACACAACTTTATAGCTATTTATATTTGACAATGAGAACAGATGCATTTGCTTTACGCCATTTAGGTCCTAGAGAAACAGACTTAAATCACATGTTAAACACAATTGGTGTAGCTTCATTAGACCAATTAATTTTTGAGACCATCCCCGCTGATATTCGTCTTAAAAAAGAATTAGAATTAGACACACCTATGACCGAGTTTGAGTATTTGTCTCACATTCAAGAATTAGGTAAAAAAAATAAAGTTTTCAAATCATATATCGGTTTAGGGTATCACCCTGCTGTTATTCCTGCCGTAATTCAAAGAAATATTTTTGAAAACCCAGGTTGGTACACCGCTTATACACCCTACCAAGCAGAAATCGCACAAGGTCGTTTGGAAGCTATTTTAAACTATCAAACTACCATTATAGAATTAACAGGAATGGAAATCGCTAATGCTTCATTGCTTGATGAAGGGACTGCAGCAGCCGAAGCAATGGCTTTGTTATTTGATGTGCGTTCTCGTGACCAAAAGAAAAACAACGTAGACAAATTCTACGTTTCAGAAGAAATATTACCTCAAACCTTATCGGTATTACAAACACGCGCTACTCCAAAAGGAATAGAATTAGTGGTTGGAAATCATGAAACATTTGATTTCTCCTCTGATTTCTTTGGAGCCATGTTGCAATATCCTGGGAAATATGGTCAAGTTAATGACTATGCTGGTTTTATTGCCAAAGCACATACTAACGAAATAAAAGTTGCTGTAGCAGCGGATCTTTTATCTTTAGCCAAATTAACTCCTCCGGGAGAAATGGGAGCTGATGTAGTGGTAGGAACTTCACAACGATTTGGGATTCCAATGGGTTATGGTGGCCCACACGCGGCTTATTTTGCAACCAAAGAAGAGCACAAACGATCAATGCCGGGAAGAATCATTGGTGTAACCATTGATGCCAATGGAAATAGAGCTTTACGAATGGCTTTGGGAACTCGTGAGCAACACATCAAACGTGAAAAAGCAACTTCAAACATCTGTACTGCTCAAGTTTTATTAGCGGTTATGGCTGGAATGTACGCTGTTTACCACGGACCAAAAGGATTAAAATACATTGCCAATAAAGTGCATGCTTCGGCAGTGACTTTGGCGGAAGCCTTAAATCAATTAGGTGTTTACCAAACCAATACCGCTTTCTTCGATACCCTTTTAGTAAAAGCGGATGCTTCGAAAGTAAAAGCCGTAGCAGAGAAAAACGAAGTAAACTTCTTTTATGTAGATGGCGAAACCATTTCAATTTCGTTGAATGAAACCACTTCATTAGCAGATTTAAACCAAATTGTATCCATTTTTGCGGAAGCATTAGGAAAGTCAAATGTAACAGTTAGCGAATTAGCTAATGAGTCAGCAATTCCTGCTGATTTGGTTAGAACTAGCTCTTTCTTGCAACACGAAGTATTTAACAACCATCATTCTGAAAGTCAGTTGATGCGTTATATCAAAAAATTAGAGCGCAAAGATTTGTCCTTGAACCATTCCATGATTTCTTTAGGTTCTTGTACGATGAAATTGAACGCTGCAGCCGAAATGTTGCCTTTGTCAATGGCTAATTGGAACAGCATTCACCCGTTTGCTCCTGTTGAACAAGCAGAAGGGTACCAAATCATGTTGAAAAAATTAGAGCAACAATTGAATGTAGTTACTGGGTTTGCTGGAACTACTTTGCAACCAAATTCGGGAGCACAAGGGGAATATGCTGGTTTAATGACCATCAGAGCTTATCATTTGTCAAGAGGAGACCACCACAGAAATGTGTGCTTAATTCCTTCTTCGGCACACGGAACCAATCCAGCATCGGCAGCGATGGCGGGAATGGAAATTATCGTAACCAAAACTACTCCAGAAGGAAATATTGATGTAGAAGATTTACGCACCAGAGCCATTGAGTACAAAGACCGTTTGTCTTGTTTAATGGTAACCTATCCTTCTACACATGGTGTTTTTGAAAGTTCGATTATCGAAATCACAAATCTAATTCACGAAAATGGTGGATTAGTCTATATGGATGGTGCCAATATGAATGCACAAGTAGGATTAACTAATCCTGCTACTATTGGCGCTGACGTTTGTCACTTGAACTTACACAAAACCTTCGCTATTCCTCATGGTGGTGGTGGCCCCGGTGTTGGTCCAATTTGTGTCAACGAAAAATTAGTGCCGTTTTTACCGACAAATCCAATTATTCCAACAGGTGGAAATCAAGCCATTTCAGCCATTTCAGCAGCACCTTACGGATCGGCTTTAGTGTGTTTAATTTCGTATGGCTACATTTCGATGTTAGGCTCCGAAGGATTGACCAATGCGACCAAGTATGCGATTTTGAACGCTAATTATATGAAAGCGCGTTTAGAAGACCACTACCCTGTATTGTATTCAGGTGAAATGGGAAGAGCGGCTCACGAAATGATTTTGGATTGTCGTGCATTTAAACAACAAGGAGTTGAAGTTACAGATATTGCCAAACGTTTAATGGATTATGGTTTCCACGCTCCAACGGTTTCCTTCCCAGTTGCAGGAACTTTGATGATTGAACCTACCGAATCGGAAGATGTAGCAGAATTAGACCGTTTTTGCGATGCGATGATTGCTATCAGAAAAGAAATTGCAGCTGTAACTGCTGACAATCACAATACGGTTTTACACAATGCTCCTCATACACAAGCGATGCTTACGGCTGATGTTTGGAACTTCCCATACACCAGAGAGCAAGCCGCTTTTCCATTGGAATACATTGCAGAAAATAAATTTTGGCCAAGTGTACGTCGTGTGGATGATGCTTACGGAGATCGAAATTTAGTTTGTTCTTGTGCGCCAATTGAAGCCTATATGTAAGCTTTAGTCTAAAGTTTCAGTTTTAAAAGTTTAAAAGTTCAAGGTTATATTTAATCTTGAACTTTTTTACAACTTGAAACTTGACTTGAGACTAAGTCGAACAGAGCGAAGCTAAACCTAAAACTCCAAATTTTTTTTCAAAATGAAAGATATAGAAACGCGAGAGGATATACTTTTAATCATGAGAAATTTTTATGATCGATTATTAAAAGATCAGTCCATCAATTTCTTTTTCACTCACGCTACAGAAGTAGAGCACCATTTAGAAAAACACTTTGAAATATTAGCTAATTTTTGGGAACAAGGTTTGTTTTTAAAAGGTGGATATAGCAATAATATGTTTCAAATTCATAAAAACATTCACGACAAACATCCTTTTGTACAAGAACATTATGAAATTTGGCTTGATTATTTTTACAGTTCAATAGATGAAAATTTTGAAGGTAAAAATGCCGACATGATGAAAACTATGGCACTAAACATGGCTACGGTAATGAAAATTAAATTCTCATAAAACGTAACATCAAATTTAATTTTTTATATTTAATAAGCCTTTTTTTACGATATCAATAATTATTAGCTTTAAATACCATTTTTTAGTAATTTCTAATCATAAATTAGTAATTTCGTTACTCAAAATTATCCATTATGAACATAAAAATAACTGGTTCGGGTTCTTATATTCCAACAAAAGTTGTAACTAATCTAGACTTTGCTAAGCATCATTTTTTAAATGAAGATGGCTCAGATTTTCCTTATCCAAATGATGTAGTAGCGGAAAAATTCTTAGAAATTACAGGCATTCAGGAAAGACGATATGTAACAGAAGACTTAACGACCTCTGACATTGCTACTTTTGCAGCAGAAAAAGCCATACAAGATGCTCAAATCGACCCCGAAACATTAGATTATATTATATTGGCACATAATTTTGGAAACGTAAAGCAGGGTGCTATTCAATCTGACATATTACCTAGCTTGGCATCACGCGTAAAACAAAATTTGAAAATAAAAAACCCAAGTTGCGTTGCTTATGATGTCCTTTTTGGTTGTCCTGGCTGGGTTGAAGGCGTTATTCAAGCGCAAGCATTTATTAAAGCCGGAATGGCTAAAAAATGTTTGGTCATTGGCGCCGAAACCTTATCTAGAGTCGTAGACATACACGATAGAGATTCTATGATTTATTCTGATGGTGCAGGTGCAACGATTATAGAAGCTACTGAAGAAACTGGGGGAATTTTATCACATGAAAGTGCTACCTATGCATATGACGAAGCGGATTACTTATTTTTTGGAAATTCTTACAACACAAGCCATGACCCAGATGTACGTTATATCAAAATGTTTGGAAGAAAAATTTATGAATTTGCATTAAGTAATGTTCCAAAAGCGATGGCATCATGTTTAGAAAAAAGTGGTATTTCAATTCATGATGTGAAAAAAGTTTTAATACATCAAGCGAATGAAAAAATGGATGAAGCTATTATTCAACGCTTTTTCAGACTTTACAAACAAACCCCTCCTGAAGGCGTAATGCCTATGAGTATTCATAAATTAGGTAATTCAAGTGTTGCCACTGTACCAACACTTTATGATTTATTGATAAAAGGTAAAATTGAAAATCAAGAACTTCAAAAAGGCGATGTGATTTTATTTGCTTCTGTGGGAGCTGGTATGAACATTAATGCTTTTGTATATCAAATGTAATTCTTTTGTTTCAGGTTTCAGGTTAAATTACTAATTTTACAAACTATTTTCAACTTGAAACCTGAAACAAAATTTATGTACGAAAAAACATATCCGAGTAAGCGCTTCAACATTACGTTAGATTTTCTTAAAAAACATATTTCTACTAATGAAACCATTTTTGATTTAGGTGTACCAAATCCTTTCTCTAAAATTATGGAAGCAAATGGCTATAAAGTAATTAATACCCAAGGAGAAGATTTAGATACAAATCACAGTGCCTTAGATCAAGAAGAATATTCGGTTTTTACAGCTTTTGAAATTTTTGAACATTTACTCAATCCTTTAACTGTATTACAACATGTTAAAGCAGATAAAATTCTAATTTCAATTCCCTTACGCTTATGGTTTTCTCCTGCATACCGAAGTAAAACAGATATGTGGGACAGACATTATCATGAATTTGAAGATTGGCAATTAGACTGGTTATTAGAAAAAGCGGGGTATACAATTGTAGATAAAGTAAAATTTACACATCCTGTAAAAAAAATAGGATTTAGGCCTTTTTTAAGATGGTTTACACCGAGATATTATTTGGTTTATGCTGAAAGAAAGTGAATAATAATTAGTGAATAGTAATTAGTCAAATGCGATACTACATAATCATACCAACTTACAACGAGGAAAAATTCATTTCATTAACACTTCAATCATTAGTTGAGCAAACTGTATTACCTTCAAAACTAATTGTAGTAAATGACAACTCTACAGATAAAACGGCTGAAATTGTTTCAGAATTTGCGTGTAACTATCCTTTTATCTCTTTAGTCAATAAAAAATCAGATGCTATCCATATGCCTGGGAGCAAAGTAATTCAAGCGTTTCAAGAAGGGGAAAAACACATTGATGAGGCTTACGATATTATCGTTAAAATTGATGCCGATCTAATTTTTTCTGCAAATTATTTTGAAACCATCATCAATCATTTCCAATCCGATGAGAAAATTGGAATGGTAGGTGGATTTTGTTATATTGAAAAAAATGGAGAATGGATACTAGAAAATCTTACTGACAAAGACCATATTAGAGGTGCTTTAAAAGCCTATCGAAAGGAAACATTCAAACAAATTGGCGGTCTCAAAGTACAAATGGGATGGGACACTGTTGACGAATTGTTATGTAAATTTTATAATTGGAAAGTAATTACAGATGAAAGTTTACATGTAAAACATCTTAAGCCTACTGGTGCAAGTTACACCAAAGCAGCTAGATACAAACAAGGAGAAGCTTTTTATACTTTGGGTTATGGTTTATTCATCACGGCTATAGCTTCTTTAAAATTAGCCATGAGAAAAGGAAAACCTCTATTATTTTTGGACTATCTCAAAGGCTTTTGGAAAGCTAAACGTGAAAATAAAAACATGTTGGTTACTACAGCGCAAGCAAAATTTGTTAGAAAATACCGTTGGAAAAAAATGAAAGAAAAACTGTTTTAATACAAATTTCATTACTATCTCTTCAAATCAACTAAATTTTCAATTTTCCAACTAATCAATTGCCATAATTATTTACTATTTTTGAACTTATTTTATACGTATGATGCTGATTAGATATTTATCGCAAATTGGACGTTATTTCATTATGCTAAAAGACCTGTTAAACAGACCTGTTAAATGGAGCGTGATGAAACAACTTATCTTAAAAGAAATTGACGACTTAATTATTGATTCTTTAGGTATTGTTTGCTTTATTTCATTCTTTGTAGGTGGCGTTGTAGCTATACAAACAGCCTTAAACTTAACTAATCCACTTATACCCAGATATTTGATTGGATTTGCTACCCGACAATCTGTAATTTTAGAATTTGCACCCACTTTTATTTCAATAATTATGGCGGGAAAAATGGGATCTTTTATCACGTCAAGTATCGGAACGATGCGAGTTACCGAGCAAATTGACGCATTAGAAGTAATGGGAGTGAATTCATTAAATTATTTAGTTTTTCCTAAAATGATTGCTTTATTATTGTATCCTTTTATAATTGGTATTGCCATGTTTTTAGGGGTTTATGGAGGATATTTAGCGGGAGTATATGGAGGGTTTTCGTCTTCCAGCGAATTTATCAATGGGCTTCAAGTCGAATTTATACCTTTTCACATTACTTATGCATTTATCAAAACCTTAGTTTTTGCCTTTATTTTAGCCACAATTCCTTCGTTTCATGGCTATTACATGAAAGGTGGCGCATTAGAAGTAGGTAAGGCAAGTACTGTTTCTTTTGTTTGGACTTCGGTTGTAATTATTTTAATGAATTATATTTTGACACAAATACTATTAAGCTAATGATTGAAGTAACTAACATAGAAAAAAGTTTTGGTGACCAAAAAGTATTAAAAGGCATTAGTACTAAATTTGAAGCGGGTAAAACTAGTTTAGTTATTGGTCAAAGTGGCTCGGGAAAAACCGTATTCATTAAATCCTTATTAGGCATTCATACAATAGACAATGGTTCTATTTCTTTTGATGGCAGAGTATATGGCAAAATGAATAAAGACGAAAAAAGAGATTTAAGAACAGAAATCGGGATGGTATTCCAAGGCAGTGCTCTTTTTGATAGTATGACTGTTGAAGAAAACATAGGATTTCCTTTGAAAATGTTTACAAACAATACTGCAAATGAAGTAAAAGAGCGAGTTAATTTTGTAATTAATAGGGTTAATTTAATTAATGCTAATCATAAAAAGCCTTCAGAAATTTCAGGAGGAATGCAAAAGCGCGTTGCTATTGCAAGGGCAATTGTGAATAACCCAAAATATTTATTTTGTGACGAACCTAATTCGGGATTAGACCCAAAAACAGCTACTGTCATAGACAATCTCATTCAAGAAATTACTGATGAATATAATATTACAACCGTAATTAACACACATGACATGAATTCTGTAATGGAAATAGGTGAAAAAATTGTGTTTTTAAAAAATGGTTTGTTGGAATGGGAAGGAAGTAATAAAGAAATTTTTAAAACAGACAATGAAGCCGTAACGGATTTTGTATATTCAAGCGAGCTGTTTAGGAGGGTACGAAAAATGTACTTAGACGATGATAAATAAATTTATAAAACACCGATTCCAAAACGCTTAACATCTTCCCAAAAACCAGGATACGATTTTGAAACTACATCTGCATTTTCAATCACAATAGGCACTTTTAAGGCTAAAGGAGCAAAAGATAGTGCCATTCTATGATCATTATAAGTAGAAATTACTACGTTTTCTTTTATCATTTGACTTTTGTTAATTCGAATTGAATCATCTGTACAACTAACAACAGCTCCTAATTTTGTAAGCTCTGTTTGTAATGCTAGTAATCGATCTGTTTCTTTTATTTTTAGCGTATGTAATCCACTCAGCTCACAGACTATTCCTAACCCAAAACAAGTAACTGCAATAGTTTGGGCAATATCGGGACAATTATTTAGTTCCAAGTTTAAAGTTGCAGGTTCCAAGTTCGCTACTTTATGTAAAGTTATTTTTTTATCATTAAAAATAGTTTCTACTCCAAAATTTTTATAGATTTCAACCAAAACACTATCGCCTTGCAAACTGTTTTTCTTAAAACTAGCTAGTGTTATTTGAGTTCCAATAGGTGCCAATGCTATGAAAGAATACCAATAAGATGCTGATGACCAATCAGACTCAACTGTTATTGGGTGATGGATAATTGGTAATTGGTGTTGGATAACTTTGATTGTATTGTTTTCAACTAAAGTCTTCACTCCTATTTCATTCAATAAAGCTAACGTCATTTTAATATAAGGCATCGATGTAATTTCTCCTTCTAATACTAATTCTAGACCATTCTCTAACTTTGGAGCAATTAAGAGTAATGCTGAAATATACTGACTACTAATATTAGCCGCTAAATTGACTTTTTGCTTCGTTAATTTCGTTCCTTTAATTCTGAGCGGTGGATATCCTTCTTTTTCTAAATAGCTAATTTCTGCGCCTAATTGTCTTAGTGCTTCAACTAAAATTTTAACAGGTCTTTCTTTCATTCTTGTAGAACCTGTCAAAACTACTTCGGTTCCTTCTTTTATAGCAAAAAAAGCTGTTAAAAAACGCATAGCGGTTCCCGCATGATGAACATCTACAAGCTGAGCGTTAAGAGTTGTAAGTTGGAAATTTTTCAATGCTTTTAACATCACTTGAGAATCGTCTGAATTAGAAGCATTTACAATCTTAATTTGAGGATACAATGCTTGCAACAACAACATTCTATTAGTTTCTGACTTAGAACCCGAAAGTTGGAGTTGAGTAGTTGGAATTGAGCCGTTAGGATTGGTTAAAAAAACGTTCATTTTAATACACTGAATTTATCATTTCAGTTTTTCATTGTTATGGTGGCGATCGTGGTCTCGTTTAGTTTTTACATCCATTTTTTTATCAAATGCAGCTTGTAAATCGACCCCGGTTTGATTAGCCAAACATAAAACTACAAAAACCACATCAGCCAATTCTTCTCCTAAATCTTTATTTTTATCGGATTCCTTTTCAGATTGTTCACCATATCTTCGAGCTATAATGCGCGCTACCTCACCTACTTCTTCGGTAAGTTGGGCCATATTGGTTAGTTCATTAAAATAACGAACACCATGGTCTTTTATCCAGTTATCAACTTCTAGTTGAGCGTTTTTTAGATTCATTTTATTTTTTATTTTTCTTTTGGTACAAATTAAATAGTGACATCATAATTCCAAAACTACTTGCCATAAGCAATGTTTTTTGTATAGTATAACTATTTAAAAAATAAATTAACGTTCCAAATATAATTGTGTGTACTAAAAATTTAGTTAGAAATTCTAACAGGGTATTTTTCATATATGTAAAATTTTATTTGTAAAAGGTCATATATGTTATCGCCTTTTTATTTATCTGTGTTTATCTCACAATTTTGTTGTTTTCATTCGTGTTCGATGATTTTCAATTGCTTGCGCAAAATTTTTGTTAATGGCGATTTCATAGTATTTTATTTTTTCTTTAAAATTATTTTTTCGTTCATCTTTAATTGTACTTGATTAAAGAATTCTTTTAACACATCATAATATTCATTAGATACTAAAGGAACATTTATTTTAAAATTACATACTATTTGAACATTTTCAACATTATCTGCAATTAAATACGAAAAAGATCCAAGATTATCAATCATTTGTAAGTTTAACTGAGTTGGTAAAGATTCTACCATATAACCTACAGGTAGAGTATAACTCATTGTATAAGAGTCATGAAACGGTGCTATAAAATCAACAGGATAATCTCTTGTCTCTAATTTAAATGGATTTTCTTCGAAACCAAAATGCATTAATGGTTTGAAATAAATTTTATCATTAATAATTTCAGAGGCGTTAGTATTAGTAAATTGATATTCTTTACTAATAGGTAAATGTGGATCTAATTTATTTGTAATCTTATAATCAGAAATTTCAAATCCTGGATTGTCTTTTTCATATTTATCTAAATAATTTTCATCAGAAACACTAGCATTTCTATCTCTAAAGACGAAAGCAGCTCTCTCAAAAAGTTGCTCTTTGATTGTGCCTGTAACATTCCCTTTTTCATCCAATGCTGCAAAGACCATTGTGCTCTCTTTTGCCGGCTTTTTTGGAGTTAAATCAATTTGAGAAGAAGTTCCATTTTCTCTAATTATTCTACCTATATAATTTAATGCTCTTGTTGGTAAAACATCAATTTTAGAGTTTTTATCTGTAGCGTCTAAAAGAATTACGTCATTATCTGTTTCAATTCCACAAACAACATAATTAAAAGCTGTTCTACTTGGGAATAAATTTATTGGTTTACTTCTAGTAGTTAATACAACGGGGTTAGCGTCAAATCCCGCTTTTCGAAGCATTGAAATTAAAATAAAATTCACTTCTGCCGTATTACCTGTCTTTTCTTTATAAGCTTTTGTTACCCCTTTATCAACAGTAATACTATTATATTCATTCCATTTTACATTGTTTTTTACAAACTCAAGAATTTTTTCAATTTTTTTGGGAGAATCAAGGCTTTTATCTGATAAAATTTGATTTAAATCAGTTTCAAAATAATTATCTTTTTCTAACTCTAAACCGAATTGCTCATTTTTATATATATTTTTTGTAACATCTTCCCATGATTCTGAAAAGAATTTAATTTCTGAATTTGGAAATTTAGTAGACGCTAACTCATATTCTATACATGACATATAATTATTAATATTATTTGTAAAAGGCTCTATCTTAAATGCAGGAACATTTGACACATACATTTTAGTAATATTATCGGTGTAGCCAACCGATGAAGATGTGTTTTGATACGAAATATTTGCCCCGCGTGCAGCTAATTCTTTGTCATATATATTTATAGTTCTACTTCTATCAGATTTTTCTACAGTAATATTAATCGCCCCTCTTGAAAAATAATTATACGTATAATATTCTGGTATATTTGTAATATATTCTGAATAATTCACAGGAATAGTGGATTGAAATTTCCAATCGTGTAAATTAGAATAATAAGGTGTTTTCACAATATATTTAAATTCTATTATAGAACCTTCTTTTACATTTGGCATTGATATTTTTTTAGTTTCCCAATATTTATTTACAACTTCCTTAAACTCATTTTCTGAATTTAATTTTGTTTTTTCAATTTTTCCATTCACAAGATTATATGTAAAAGCTTTTGAGAATTGAACAGACTCGTCATCATGTCCTCCGATGTAATAAGAAACCTCATTATTAGCCCATTCATATCCTTCTTTTTTATAAATTTTTATTTTTATTTCAACTTCTGTTATCAATATAAAATGAGAATTTTCTACAAACTCAAAATATGATTTTCCTTTTGTAAATAATATTGCAGCAACAGCAGAGGAATCAGTAGGGTGAACTTTTTCTTTCAATTCTTCTATTGTTACATTGCCTAATTCAAATTTTTGAGCTAATACAAAAATGGGAAATAACACTAATAAAATAAGTTTTTTCATAGATAGGTATTTATTAATTTATATTATGAGTATAAAAATTTATTCTAATTTATTTTTTCAATTAAAAGTTTAATATTATCGTTCTTAGAAATTGTTTCTCGGAATTTTCTATAATTTTCAAATTCTTCTTTAGGGTACTTACCATCAACAATTTTTAATATGCGTCTAAATAAGATTACATCTTGTCCTTTCTTTATTTCTAAACTATAGATTCCGTATTTTTCTTTTATTTCAATTTTTTCAGGAATTGTTTTAATTGTATATCCACTTGGAATTTTAATTGAAATTTCATCTATGTCTAAAAAACCATATTTAATTGAAAAGGAAAATTTTCTGTTTCTATATTTAGATAAATTTAATTCGCTTTTATTTAAAACATTTAACGGCAAAATAATATTATTATTTTCATAAGTGAAATAATTTGATGCTTTTAGTGTGATTTTTTCAGAAAAAGAAATGTTTGTTTTATCATTTATAAGTTTAATATCGGATACTAACAAATTATTTAAATGTCCATATCGTTCTTGGTAAGTTTCAATGATTTCTTTTTTATCTTCATTTTCAAAACCATTTAAATGGCTATATTGAATATTTTTTGAATCTATAGAAACCGTTCCTTGAATACTCTTGTCAGAATTTAGCGAAAAAATTGCTTTCGTGTATTGTGTGTTTTCGTCACATATATATTTAGTTGTTCTTACTATTTCTGCACCATCTGATTTTAAAATTAAAGCATTTCTATCTGATGTAAAAGACCCTAAGTAGCCAAAAGGATCGGTTTGGCTTGTACATTCTAAAAAAATCATTTGTCCCTCATAAGGCACAGAAAGTATCATGTGATTTCCTTGAAAACCAACAATATCCGGATTTATATCTTTCTTCTCTCCACCATATATCACTGTACAATAAGACTCAATACCAATACTTTTTAAAATAGCTCTAGTATAATTTGACAAAGCTTTACAATCTCCATATCCATATTTTTCAACAGCTTCTATGGGCATAGGTTTCCATCCACCCACACCCACTTGTACACTAACATATCTTGTATTATCTTGTACAAACTTGTATACTTTTTTTATTTTATCAATTTTTGAATCATTCGGAAGAATTAATGAGTTAATTTTATTTTTTGTTTGTTCCGAAACTGTGCTATTATCTTTTAAAAAATTTTCGTAAAAATCAATCCCGTAGGTTTTCCAACTTTGAAAGTTAAACGTATATCCTTCAACAGCGGCATTATTTTGCAAAAGTTTCACATAAGGTATTTCATCTGCATAATTTGCTAATTGTTCTTCTTTAAATGCTAATACATTTTTACATATATATTTTACATTGTTTGCGATTTCTTGCTTTTCTATAGGGAAAAAAGAAAAATTTATTTCAGAAAATTTAATTGCATTACTTGTTTCATTTTTTACGATAAATTCTGACAATAACACACTCTCATTAGAATTAGACAAAGGGTACCACGGTCTAAGAATAGCGCCATTTGAAGATTCTATCTCAGATTCATAATCAATAATGAAAGGATAATTCAAGGGAGTGTATTCTAAATACAAAACTCTATTATCAGAAAAAATAGAAACTCCATCAACTAAACTATGATCTTTAAATTCTGATTTTTTAATTTCTTTAATCACATTTCCAGACATTCCTACAACAGAAGCTTTGCAAGTTTTAATTTTATTAAATTTATCATAATGCTCAGAAAAATCATTGGACTTATACCCACTTTCATTTAAAAATAAAATTCTCTTTTTTGTTGTATAAATAACTTTATCACTAGCTTTAATTTCCATTTCAAAGGATTCGCGAAGTACAATTGAATTGGCATTTTCTTTGAGTTTTTCATCAAAATTTACGACCTGGTTTGATTGAGAACAAACAATATTTGTAAAAATTACAAATAGATAAAAATATTTTTTCATCATTCTTTATTTTTTGAATCTATAATAATAGTAACAGGTCCATCATTTACTAAAGCTACTTTCATATCAGCGCCAAATTGTCCAGTTTGAACTTTATGCCCCAATTCTTGTTCTAGTTTCAGAACAAATTGTTCGTATAAAGGAACTGAAACTTCTGGTTTTGATGCTTTTATATAAGATGGTCTATTCCCTTTTTTGGTTAATGCATGTAACGTAAATTGACTCACGGCTATAATATCTCCCAATATATCTTTAACAGAGAGGTTCATCACATTATTTGAATCAGAAAAAATTCTAAGATTAACTATTTTAGATGTTAGCCAATTGATATCTTCTATAGTATCTTTATCTTCAATACCAACAAGCACAACTAATCCTTGTTGAATTTGTGCCACAACTTGATTAGCTATTGTAACGGAAGCTTCCGTAACACGTTGAATTACTACTTTCATGAGTTAACCACAATTAGATAAATGAAACAACCTACAAATTAACTTTTTCTAGTTTCGTCACTTGCTTTTCTATCGGCATCATAGGTGTCTGCTCTATAATGCTCTTCATCTCCTTCCAGAATTTTTAGATAACTCTGATATCTCGACCAAGCTATTTCATCATTTTCAAGGGCTTTTTTTACCGCACAATTCGGTTCATCTTTATGCAAACAATTATTGAACTTACACTGTTCTTTTAGCTCAAAAAACTCTGGAAAATAATCCCCTACTTCTTGTGCTTCCATATCAACAATACCAAAGCCTCGTATTCCTGGTGTATCAATAATTTTGGCACCAAAATCTAAATCAAACATTTCAGCAAATGTAGTAGTATGCTGTCCTTGCGCATGCGAATCTGAAATTTCCTTTGTTTTTAAGTTTAATGCTGGATCTAATATATTTACTAATGTAGATTTTCCGACTCCTGAATGCCCAGAAAACATACATACTTTATCTTTCATCATTGCTTTTAACTCTTCTATTCCATGCTGTGCTTTTGCTGATACACGCAAGCAGGTATAGCCTATAGTAGAATAAATATAGTGTAAAAACAATTGTTCGTCTGCTACTTCATCAGTAAATGTATCTATTTTATTAAAAATTAAAACTGCTTCTATACCATACGCTTCTGCAGTAACTAAAAACCTGTCAATAAAACTAGTTGTAGTAACAGGATTATTGATGGTAATTATTAGAAATACCACATCAATATTAGAGGCAATAATATGCGTTTGTTTAGACAAATTAACTGACTTTCTTACGATATAGTTTTTTCTATCATGTATGGTATGTATTTGCCCTAACTTCTCATCTGTAGTGGTATCTAGATCAAAGTCTACAATATCTCCTACCGCTATTGGATTAGTGCTTTTTATTCCTTTTATCCGAAACTTTCCTTTAATGCGGCAAGCCACAAAATCATTCTGTTCCGTTTTAACGGTATACCAACTTCCAGTAGATTTATATACAATTCCTGTCATGAATAGTTAAAAAATTGAGGCATAATCAACAAATATACTATTTCTAGTGGAATAGAAATAAAAAAAGCTACTTAAAAGTAGCTTTAAATATAAGATAAAGGTTGATTAATATTTATAACCAACACCTTTTTTTATAACTTGTGAGCCTCCTAATTGATTAGAATTTGCTCCAACAGTTGCTTTGTCAGCAGTTAAAAGAATAAAGGGACAACCTAATTTTGCTGCCTCCATTTTTAACTTTTTCTCGGCTTTTTTATCACCTGTATTTCCTGTTTGAAAATTAATTAATCCCGTTTTACCTCTAACCTCTTCTCCTTTTTTCAATCCAGCTATGTAGGCTTTATCTTCTAATATTACTACTTTTTCCCAATCATCTTCTCCATTTATTGTAATTTTTTCTGTAACTTCTTCAGTTCTTCCACTTTTTCCATATACAATTTTTTCAATAGCATACTTACCTACTACATTTTCTGCATCTTCATTAAGATACTTGAACGTTATGGTATATTCATCTAATCGAACAACGGTGCCCTCTACAGTTTCTCCATTGTGCTTATAAATTTTGTCATTTTGTCCTGAAACAAAATTAATGACTAATAAAAAGATAAAAATTAGTTTTTTCATGCTTAATAATTTAAGAGTTAAGTCATGCAATATTACAAAACATATTTAATTTTTGAAAACTTTTTCTTGATGCACAATGCTTTCCTGATGAATAGCTTTGAACAACCGTAAGATAAATTCTTCACTTAACCCTTTACCTTCTCCTTCTGCTATCATTCTGCGAAGGACTTCATTCCATCTATTTGACTGTAGTACGGCTACATTCTTTTCTTTTTTCACTTGACCAATGGCATCTGCAATTTGCATCCTATTTGCTAAAATAGTAATTAATTTTGAATCTAATTCATCAATTTGTGTACGGAGATTCGTTAGCTGTGAATTAAAATCAGTTGTTTCATCAAAAACTTTTCTAACTTTTAAATCTACAAACAGCTGTTTTAATACCTCCGGAGTTATTTGTTGAGCCGCATCACTCCATGCGGCATCAGGATTACAATGTGTTTCAATCATTAACCCGTCATAATTTAAATCTAAGGCTTGTTGAGATACTTCTTGAATCATATTTCTTTTTCCAGTAATATGTGACGGATCACAAATCAATGGTAAATCTGGAAATTTGCTATGTAACTCAATAGGGATTTGCCATTCTGGGTTGTTTCTGTATTTTGTTTTTTCATACGTGGAAAACCCTCTGTGAATAACTCCTATTTTTTTGATTTCTGCCTTTTGTAATCGTTCAACGCCTCCTATCCATAAGGATAAATCAGGGTTTACAGGATTTTTTAATAGCACAATTTTGTCTGTATTTTGAAGCACCTCTGCAATCTCTTGAACGGCAAACGGATTTACTGTGGTTCTTGCACCAATCCAAAGCACATCAATATCATACTGCAAAGCCAATTTTACATGGTGGGCATTAGCTACCTCAACTGCCAGTAACAATCCTGTTTCTTCTTTCGCTTTTTGTAACCACTTTAGACCTATTTCACCTACCCCTTCAAATCCACCAGGGCGCGTTCGTGGTTTCCAAATACCTGCACGAAAAATAGATACGTCTGAATTTTTCAATGCATGTGCTATTGCAAGCACTTGCTCCTCGGTTTCCGCACTACAAGGTCCCGCGATAACAAGTGGATGTGATAATTGAAAATCATCTAACCAGTTTTTAGTTGCCATATCTCAAATAAAAAATCCCGAAAAGTCGGGATTAAACTTTTAAATATTTCTAAAATTTAATAACCAAAGATAAAAAAATTAATTTTTAATTAATTGCAACAACTCATTTACTTTATCTGACTTTTGAAAAACACCTCCAAAATAATTTGTTACTGTGGCAGAGGCATCGTCTTTTATTCCTCGTGATGATACACACAAATGTTTTGCATCAACAATAACAGCAATATCTTCGGTCTGAAGAATTTCTTGTAATTCCAATGCAATTTGCATGGTTAAACGTTCTTGAACTTGAGGTCTTTGGGCGAAATACTGTACAATTCTATTAATTTTAGACAATCCAATAACTTTTCCTTTAGAAACATAAGCAACATGTATTTTACCATATATTGGAACAAAATGATGTTCACAATTCGAATAAAAAGTTATGTTTTTCTCTACGAGCATTTGGTTATATTGGTATTTATTATCAAAAAGGGCCACTTTTGGTTTATTAGCAGGATTTAACCCGCAAAAAATTTCATCTACATACATTTTTGCCACACGTTGCGGCGTACCTTTAAGAGAGTCATCTGTTAAATCTAGCCCTAAAACTTCCATAATTTCAGTGAAATGAAAAGCAATTTTTTCTTTTTTCTCATGGTCTGTCATCTTAAACGCATCAGCCTTCATTGGAGTTTCAACAGTAGTAAACAAATGATTATCACCTATTTCATCGACTGAAAATGCAACTAATGTGGCTTTATCTATTTTTGGATTTTTTGTCATAGCTTTAAATTAATTACTGATAGAAATTAGTCCGTTATCTTGAATAAATATTTGACCTGTAATGCCGTTGGAATCTTCCCCTAATAAAAATACAGCTGTTTTGGCAACATCTATTGGCTGTAATATTCGTTTTAAAGGGTGTTTAGCAATCATATTTTCTTTAATAGAATCGCTTCTTAAAATTCCTGCAGCTAATGGCGTATCTGTTATTGAAGGAGCAATTGCATTTACTCTAATTTTTGGTGCAAATTCGGCTGCTAAACTTTTTACTAATCCGTCAACAGCTCCTTTCGCAGCTGCAATGCTTGCATGAAAAGGCATGCCTTGTTGAGCAGCAACAGAACTAAACAAAACAACACTTGCTTGATCTACATTCTTTAATTGAGCGACATAAGACTGAATTACTCTGACTGCTCCCATCACATTTACTTGCCAGTCATTTTCAAAATCTTTAGTACTTAATCTATTAAATGGTTTTAGATTAATTGTTCCTACACCATAAACTATTCCATCTAACGTTTCTAATGTTGGCAAGTCATCTGTCAAAACATTTAACGGAAAATGCGTTCCGTTATACTCAAAATCTGGTGCCGTTCTGGAAATAAGATAACAATAATGTCCTTTTTCTGTGAGCAATTTTACTATTTCTTTAGAAATACCTTTACTTCCTCCAATAATTAAATATTTTTTCATTTGTGCTAGTTTGTTATCTTTTTGAAATTTTATTGCCTGTTATTTGTCGTTGTAATGCACACTTAAATCGGGAAATTTCTGGATTACGTTTGTGCAAATGTTTTTGACTTACTCCTGAATTTACTCGTTTTCGCCATAAATTAAATGAAGAGCGTTTTAATACTTTTCGCATCAATTGAATGACTTCTTTTTCTGCCAAATCAAATTGGTATTCAATAGCTTCAAAAGGGGTTCTGTCTTCCCAAGCCATTTCTACAATTCTGTCAATTTGAATTAGACTTAATTTATTTATTTTTTCTGCAAGCATGACTACAATATTTTAGTTCGTCCCAATTTTTTTTCCATTTTTTTCGCCATGAAAACGGCTTTTCACACGTAATACAAATTTTGCTAGGCAAATACGATTTATTTCCTTTATGCGAGATATTTTTCAAAATCGTTAATCTTTATTTTGGCTTTGATATCAAACATTAAATTGTATAAACCAAAAAAGGTTCTATTAACATAAATAAAGTGTTTAGATCCTCTATTGCCATTCATTTTTCTTAATTGCTTATCATTAGCGAATTTTTCGCTCAATGAGGCTATTTTTCCAAAAAAAATCGGATCAGAAAAATCAAATTCTTTTTTATGAATAGGTTCGGTAAACACTGTCAATAATTCATGAAACATTTGAGTGAAAAATTCAGTTTCCTTTGTGGAATCTGTTGGTTTTAATATTTCTAATTCTACTAATTTTTCTTTGAAATACACATTATTTGTTAGTGATGCTGGTGTAGAAACTTCAAAATAAGGCGTATAAAAAGAATCGGGAATTTCTTTCATACAACCAAAATCAATCGCAATTAGATTAGCCTCTTTATCAACTAAAAAATTACCTGGATGTGGATCGGCATGAAATTTTTTTAATTTATGTATTTGAAACATGTAAAAATTCCAAAGTGTTTGACCTACTTTATCGCGTTTTTCTTGCGTTACTTCAGATTTACAAAATTCCGATAAATGAACGCCATTCATCCAATCCATTGTAATAATTTTATCTGATGAGTATTCTGGATAATACGTTGGAAATTTTAAATTTTCGATTACTGCACATGCTTTTCTTACACCTTCACTCTGTTGTAATTCTAATTTATAATCTGTTTCTTCCGTTAACTTATCTTCTACTTCTTGAAAATACTCATCGGAAGTGCCTTGTAAATTGAACATTCTAACAGCAATTGGCTTTACTAAAGCGATATCCGTACTGATACTTTCTCTAATTCCTGGATACTGAATTTTAACTGCAAGTTGTTTATCTTTAATTTTTGCTCTATGAACCTGACCAATACTTGCAGCATTGATTGAATCAACCGAAAATTCTTCAAATATTTCTTCAGGATATTTCTTAAAATAAGTTTTAAATGTTTTACGCACCAAAGGGGCGGATAATGGCGGAACAGAAAATTGTGACAAAGAAAATTTTTCTACATACGATTGAGGCAATAGATTTTTTTCCATGCTTAACATTTGCGCTACTTTTAACGCACTTCCTTTTAATTCTTTTAATCCATCATAAATATCCGAAGCATTGTTTTCATGGAGTTTATCCTTTGTTAAATTAGGATTAACTGCTTTTTCACCATAATATTTTAAATAATTCCCACCTACTTTTACTCCCGTTGTAACTAATTTAGCTACACGTCCCATTTTATTGGTTGGAATTGAATCTATTTTTTTCACGAGAAATTATTTATTTGAATTAAATGAGCCAAATTTTTCTTTCCATAGAAATTTTCCGAAATCTAAAATACTTTCAACAGGTACATTATAAACCACATCAAAACTAGCCTTAACAGATTTTTCTATAAACACATCTGTTTTTTCAAAATTAGGAGAAGAATCATCTATCCAATATTTTAAGATTGATAAAAACTGCAACCAAGCTCCTTCGTGCACTACTCGATTTTGAATGGTTGTAATTTTTTGATTTTCAATTTTATAAGGTGTATCAAGGACTGTTTTTATATAGTCTAGAAAATCTTTTCGCAGCTGTTTTAATTGTGTTAAATTTTTGAGCGGAAAAGTTTCTTGTGTCAATAAATGAGTTACAAAACTTCTGTTTGCTGTAGCTACTTCAAAAAAAGTAAAGTAAAAACAAGACAACTTTTGAGAAGCATTATAAACTGCATAATCGGGCGAATTAACTACTAGTTCTTTTGTATAGTGAAACATGTTAGAAAAAAAGTTTTCTTCCAATGCTTCAAATGAGGCAAAAAAAGTATAAAAGTCTGATTCTTCAAAACCATTATTTTTTGAAAATTCATAAACAGAATGTGGTTTCTTACCATTTGTAAGTACATAATCGGTATAAAAAGAAACTATTTTTTCTTGGTCAAGGGGTTGTATTTTATTCTTTGCCATCACAGTTATTTTTTTTGTTTAACAAATTTACAAAATATTTAAACAAAAAATCATTTTTTTACTTTTTTTATTCTATGGTGCTATAACTTTATTTTATTATTTTTGCTAAAAACTATTTAATGTCAATAGCAGTAAAAAATATCACAAAAACATATGGCAAACAAATTGCTTTGGATGCTATCTCTTTTTCTATAAAAAAAGGAGAAATTGTTGGTTTTTTAGGTCCAAATGGTGCGGGAAAATCTACTTTAATGAAAATATTGACTACTTATTTAACTGCAGATGAAGGTGAAGCTTCTGTAAATGGTTTTGACGTAGCTACACAAGCTATACAAGTACAGCAGTCTGTTGGTTATTTACCCGAACACAATCCGCTTTATCTTGATTTATATGTTAGAGAGTATTTAGCATTTAATGCTGATTTACATCATGTTTCAAAAAGTAAAATTGATGAAGTAATTCAGTTGACAGGTCTAAGTCCAGAATGTCATAAAAAAATAGGACAATTATCAAAAGGGTATCGTCAGCGTGTAGGACTAGCAACCGCCTTACTTCATAATCCAGATGTATTAATTTTAGATGAACCAACAACAGGTTTAGATCCAAATCAATTGGTTGAAATAAGAGAGTTAATCAAAAACATTGGGAAAGACAAAACGGTTTTTTTGTCCACACACATCATGCAAGAAGTAGAGGCAATTTGTGATAGAATTATTATAATTCATCACGGAAAAATTGTGGAAGATGCATCATTGAAAGTTTTAGGTAAAAACCTAGAAAAAATTTTCAGAGAAAAAACACAATAACAGAACTTGCGCATTAATTCAAAATCAAATATCCCGAAAAAAGTTGATTAATATCTATAACAGGTGGATTATTCTTTAATATAATATTTCCCGTACTATATATTGTTCCTCTAATACTTTCAATAGGTTTTACAATCATGTCATTTGAGCCTCTTTGAAATACTTTTATATGCTGCACTTCAAAATTTTCACCATAAAATCTTCCGTTTCCAAAATAAAAATTCAATAACATTTCATCTGAATGACCCGAAATATAAAAATTAGAAATGTGATTACTTTCTATGACCGTTTGTGAATTATGAATAGTAAAATAAAAATCACCCGTACCAGATTCTCCATTAGCATCAATAGAAAACAACCGCAAAGTCGGGAATGTTAATACTCCATCTGAACTAATATTTTGTTCCGTTTTACTATGAATTTCGACAATATTAGGTGCAGTTACATAGACTTTTGCAGCCTCATAATCTCTAGTCCAGTTACAACTTGACACATCTTTAAGTACTAAAAAATCATTTTCTTTTGACACCTCAATATTAGACATAATATTTTCACCCGATTCTACCTTTACTTCAAACAAATTTCCTTGCTTAACCACCAAAGCAATTCCTGAGTGAATTTTAATTTTATCAAACCCTTCTACTTCAATAATTTTAGTTTTGACGGCTCCTTTATTCTTAAAACAATCCTCTGAAATGCCACAACTACTAATTAATGACATGAAAAATAATACTACTAATTTTTTCATAATCTAGCCCCTACTGTAAATTCTATTGCTTCCGCTCTCCCACCATGAGTTTTTAAACCAAATCCAGTAAACAAACTCTTTGTTAAATAATATTTCATAGCTAATCTTTGGTAAACAGAAACTTCATATTTAAAAGGTTTATATATATAATATCCTAATTGTGTTTCTATAGAAAGTTTATTAATAAATAATTCATGTCCAACAAATAAACCCACTCGTTTATAATCTACATTCGGATCTATTGGTTCTTTATCTGGAAATGCAACGGCGGTATATTTAATATAATTTTTCAAATAGTTAGAAAAAAACACATCTGTTCCTAATTGTAAAGCACTTTTTCTCCCTATTCTTTTATCTACATATAATCCAACATGGAAAAATTCACGTTGTCCTAAACCTACCACGGGTCCTTCAGAAATTCCTGTTCTAAAAGCAATATTATACTTTATATGCTCTTTATAAAATTTGGTAGAATCAGGAACAGTGTCTATTTTTTTTATGTATTGTTTTTCAAAATTATAATTTAAACCTAACGTAAGCGCATAAGTATTTAAGCCGCTATTAGGCGCTTTAAATCTTCCATTAGAAAAATGGGTAAACAAAAAGCCAGCCTGAAATCCAACGGGTCCTAAAATATTTTGTTTTTGGTATTGCAATAAGAAATAATTATTATCTAAAATCTTCGTCCCAAATGCATTATTTTTATTATTTTTTTCCTTATTATAAGGATTTGTAGTCATTGCGATTCCTTGAGAAATACGAAATAAAAGTTGCCGCTTAAAAAAATAAAAATTGTAGTGTAACCCTATTGCAAAATTCTTACCTAAAATTGGATTTTTAAAATCAATGCTTTGTAAGGAAAGTCCATAATCAGGATAATTATATGCACGATGCCATTCTTTTGAACCATTTGTTTTTTTATTTACACTAAATAAAAACCCATCAGGATGACCAACAATTAAATGACTAATGTCTGAAGTATGTTTATAGATATTACCTCTAAAAAATTGAAAATCTAAGTAATAGCCTTCCCCTTTATTCTGAGAAAAAGCACAAAAAAAATGTACCGAGAATAGTAAAATATATTTTTTCATATCCAATAGTCACAAATATATAGATATTTAAGACAAATCTTACTATTCGTTTTAAAATTAAAATATTTCTTTAGCAATTGCTTTAATATTATCCGCTTTACCCATAGAATAATAATGTATTACCGGTATACCTGCCGCTACAAGTTCTTTACTTTGTTGGACGCACCACTCAATACCTATTTGTTTCACAGCTTCATTATCTTTAGCTTTTACAACTTCCATAATTAAGGCATCGGGTAATTCAATACTAAAACGGTGTGGAATTAAATTTAATTGTTTTTTTGTGGCTATTGGTTTCAATCCTGGTATAATAGGAACGGTGATCCCTGCAGCTCTACATTTTGTAACGAAATCAAAAAATTTTTGATTGTCAAAAAACATTTGCGTGATGATATAATCGGCTCCGTTTTTGATCTTTTGTTTTAAAAAATGAATATCACTATCTAAACTTGGTGCTTCAAGATGTTTTTCAGGGTAACCGGCTACTCCAATACAAAAATCAGTTTTAGAAGAATTTTGCAAGTCTGCATCTAAATAGATTCCGTTATTTAAATTATGTATTTGGGATACCAATTCAGATGCAAAAGCGTGACCTTCTTTTTCAGGTTTAAAATAAATTTCACTTTTTACAGCATCGCCTCTGAGCGCCACAACATTATCAATACCTAGAAAATCTAAATCGATCAACAAATTTTCCGTATCTTCTTTTGTAAATCCACCACATAATATATGCGGAATAGCATCTACATTGTATTTATTTTGAATTCCTGCACAAATCCCTACTGTACCAGGACGCTTTTTTACAATTTTCTTTTGTAATAATCCGTTCTCTAATTCCTTAAATTCATATTCCTCCCGGTGATACGTGACATCAATAAATGGAGGTTTAAATTCCATTAACGGATCAATACTATCAAAAATAGATTGGATATTTTGACCTTTTAAAGGAGGTAAAATTTCGAAGGAAAATAATGGCTTTCCATTAGCGTTTTGTATGTGTTCTGTTACTTTCATGTTTATGTTTTAAAGTCGAAAGTCGAAAGTCACAAGAAAATTATTTTAAGACTTTATGACATTTGACATTATGACTATTTTTAATCTGCACTATTTGGAGCCAACCATTTTTCGGCTTGTTCCAAACTAATATTTCTTCTTTTGGCGTAATCTTCAATTTGGTCTTTTTTAATTTTCCCCAAACCAAAATATTTACTTTCTGGATGAGCAAAATAATAGCCTGACACGGACGAAGCAGGCCACATGGCCATACTTTCAGTAAGCTTCACTCCTATTACGTTTTCTACATCTAATAAATGCCACAATGTGGCTTTTTCTAAATGGTCAGGACAGGCTGGATAACCCGGTGCTGGACGAATTCCTTTATATTTTTCAGCAATCAAATCTTGATTTGATAAATTTTCATCCGAAGCATAGCCCCAAATTTCTTTACGAACTTGTAAGTGCAAATATTCAGCAAAGGCTTCCGCCAAACGATCGCCTAGGGCTTTGACCAAAATCGAATTGTAATCGTCCAACTCTTTTTCAAATGCTTTGGCTTTTTCTTCTACTCCAAAACCGGTGGTAACACAAAAACACCCCATATAATCTTGTACTCCTGAATCTTTTGGCGCAATAAAATCAGCTAACGCAATATTAGGCGCTCCAGCTGTTTTTTGAGATTGTTGACGCAAGGTTAGAAACTTGGTTGTTGGTTGTTGGTTGTTGGTTGTTTGACTGATTTCTATATCATCGTCGTTGATGGTATTGGCAGGAAAAATTCCTAAAACACCTTTGGCAGTTAACCAATTTTCATTGATTAATTGTGTCAACATTTTTTGCGCATCGGCAAATAAAGACGTAGCTTGTTCTCCTACCACCTCATCGGTTAAAATAGCTGGATATTTTCCGTACAATTCCCAAGAATTGAAAAACGGTGTCCAATCAATATAATCGACTAAATCAGCAATGGCAACATCAACGGTTTTGGTTCCAATGAAATTAGGTTTTGTTGGTGTGTATTTGCTCCAATCTAATTGTAATTTATTGGCTCTTGCCTGTTCAATCGTTAAGAAATTTTTATCTCTACTACGATTCAAATACCCTTCACGGAGCGCGTCGTATTCGGTGCGAATGTCTTGAGTGTATTTTTCTTTAGTATCCGAATTCAATAAATTTCCGGCAACAGTAACCGCTCTAGAAGCATCATTTACGTGTACTACCGTCGCTTTGTATTGTGGTGCGATTTTCACGGCCGTATGCGCACGAGAAGTCGTTGCCCCGCCAATCATAATTGGAATTTGAACATTGATTTTATCTAATTCTTTAGCCAAATACACCATTTCGTCAAGCGAAGGCGTAATCAGCCCACTTAATCCGATAATATCTACATTATGCTCAATAGCTGCCGCAATAATTTTTTCTGGCGCTACCATCACGCCTAAATCGACTATTTCGTAATTGTTACAAGCCAAAACAACGGAAACAATATTTTTTCCAATATCGTGAACGTCTCCTTTTACAGTAGCCATCAAGATTTTACCCGCGCTTTGCGAAACACCATCTTTTTCAGCTTCAATAAAAGGCAATAAATACGCCACTGCTTTTTTCATTACACGTGCCGATTTTACTACCTGTGGCAAGAACATTTTTCCGCTTCCGAATAAATCTCCTACTACATTCATTCCTGCCATCAAATTAATTTCAATGACCTCAATAGGTTTTGAAGCTGCTTGTCTTGCTTCTTCTACATCTATTTCTATAAATTCGTCAATTCCTTTTACTAATGAATGCGTTAATCGTTCTTGTATTGTTCCAGAACGCCACTCAGCAATCGCTTTTTCATTGGCCTTGAAATCTCCTTTGAAACTTTCGGCTAAATCCAATAAACGTTCTGTAGCATCTTCTCTTCTGTTCAACAAAACGTCTTCTACGTGTTCTAACAAAACAGGATCAATTTCGTCGTAAATCTCTAACATTTCAGGATTTACGATACCCATTGTCATTCCGTTTTGAATCGCGTGGTATAAAAATGCGGAGTGCATTGCCTCACGCACTTTGTCATTTCCTCTAAACGAAAAAGAAACATTACTTACTCCTCCCGAAATATGGGCATATGGCAAGTTTTCTCTAATCCATTTGGTCGCACGGAAAAAGTCCAAAGCATTCAATTTATGCTCTTCCATTCCGGTTGCCACTGGAAAAATATTCGGGTCGAAAATAATGTCTTGAGCAGGAAAACCTACTTTATCAACTAATACATCGTAACTTCTTTTGCAAATTTCGATACGTCTCTCGTAGGTATCGGCTTGACCATTTTCGTCAAATGCCATTACGATTACAGCAGCTCCGTAACGCTTGATTTTTTTGGCGTATTCAATGAATTTTTCTTCTCCTTCTTTTAACGAAATAGAATTCACTACCCCTTTTCCTTGAATTACTTTCAATCCCGCTTCGATGATTTCCCATTTCGAGCTATCAATCATTACGGGAACACGAGAAATATCGGGTTCGGCAGCAATTAAGTTTAAGAATTTGGTCATGGCATAAGCCCCGTCCAACATTCCCTCATCCATATTGACATCGATGATTTGTGCACCACCTTCCACCTGATTTCTGGCAATATCTAAAGCTTCTTCGTATTTTTCTTCTTTAATTAATCGAAGGAATTTTCTGGAACCGGTTACATTCGTTCGTTCCCCCACATTCACAAAATTAGTTTCTGGGGTAATAATTAATGGCTCTAGACCGGACAACTTTAAATAGTTGTTGGTTGTTGGTTGTTGGTTGTTGGTAATATCAATACCCATAATTATATTTTTTTGTAATAATTGATAAATCCATTTAACAATTTCTTACTTGTTTGAATTTGATTTAGAATAATAGTAAAATTATTTTCATCAATATATTTTTGATCCAATGCTAAATAACATTGTGTTTCTAACTCATACAAAGAACCTCTTGAAATATGCAAAAAATTAATCGTGTCTTTCGCTGTTTGGCGGCCACAACCTTCTGCTATATTAGACGGAACTGAAACGGCACATCTTCTCATTTGATTCGCCAAACCAAAAATTTCTTCTTTAGGAAAAACTTTAGTAGCATCATAAATCAAATTAGCTAGTTTTCTAGTTTCAACCCAAACATCTAATTTTATATATTCCATCTTTTTTGTTTTTTGTTTTTGGTTGTTCGATTTCAATCTATCAACCAACAACCAACAACCAACAACTATCAACTATCAACCCTTACACTTTCCTCGGTTTAAACTCTCTCGCAACATTAGCAATTGCTTTGATGTGTTCTGGAGTAGTGCCGCAACAACCTCCAATAATATTGATTAAATTATCTTGCAAATACTCTCTAATTAAGGCTTGCATTTCTTCTGGCGTTTGGTCATACTGTCCAAAGGCGTTTGGCAAACCTGCATTAGGATGTGCCGAAATATTCAATTGGGTGTTCATAGACAACCGTTTCAAATACGGTTTCAATTGATCAGCTCCTAAAGCACAATTAAAACCAACGCTCAATAACGGAATGTGTGAAATCGAAATTAAGAAAGCCTCTACCGTTTGACCCGAAAGTGTTCTTCCTGAAGCATCGGTAATGGTACCCGAAACCATTATTGGCATGTCTATTTTGCGTTCTTCTTTTACTTCTTCAATCGCAAAAAGGGCTGCTTTGGCATTCAAGGTATCAAAAATAGTTTCTACTAATAACACATCGCAACCACCATCAATTAAGGCTTCTACTTGTTGCTTGTACGCCACGCTCAAATCGTCAAAAGTAACTGCACGATACCCTGGATCGTTTACATCTGGCGACATGGAAGCTGTTCTATTCGTTGGGCCAATCGAACCTGCTACAAATCGAGGACGGTCTGTAAATTCGTCAGCCACTTCACGCGCAATTTTAGCCGATTGGTAATTCAACTCGTAGACTAAATCTTCCAAATGATAATCGGCCATACCGATAGTCGTTCCAGAAAATGTATTGGTTTCTACAATATCAGCTCCCGCTTGAAAATACAAACGATGTACTTGTTTTACCGCTTCGGGTTGAGTGATAGAAAGTAAATCGTTGTTTCCTTTTAATGGATGTGGAAAATCTTTGAAGCGTTCGCCACGAAAATCTTCTTCAGAGAAATTGTTGCGTTGCAACATGGTTCCCATAGCCCCGTCTAGGACTAAGATTCTTTCTTTTATGGCTTGTTGAATTTTTGACATATCTTTTTATTACACAGAGTTACGCTACATTTTCACAGCGTTTCACAAAGTTTATATTATTAATATGTTATCAAGAAATTGGAAAGAATTTCCTCGGGTTATCTTTTTCGCAAATGCGAATAGAATGTAGCACCTTTCCAAGTATGGAGGTTGCTAAGCTTTCATTGGGTCTATTCCCTCCAGCTTTCGTGATAACTATCATTATGTTTATGAACGGTGCAAATGTAAATAGAATTTTTATAAAATGAAATTTTATCTACATTTTAAATTTATTTTATTAATTACTAGATATTTTTTCTGCAATTTTTATTTTTTCTGCAATTTTTAAAACATCCGCAAGTACGCCTCTAGCTGTAACCTCTCTTCCTGCTCCTGCTCCTTGTATGACTATTGGAATTTCTTGGTACGATTTTGTATAAATTTCAACTAAATTATCTGCCCCTTTTAATTGCCCCAATGGCGTATTCTTTAGCTCAGAAACCAACTTAACTTGACCTTTTTTTCTTTGAACATCTAATTCTCCAACATAACGCAATACATGATTTCTAGATTGGGTTATTTTTGCTATTCGAAAAGGTTCGTCAAAAAATGACTTATTTATTGCATATTCTGCTATAGAATTTCTCTGATTTAAATGAGGTAATAATAATGACTCAACGGTTATATCTTCTAATTCCATTTTTATTTCTAATTCTCGAGCCAAAACTAATAGTTTTCTCGCCACATCGTTTCCAGATAAATCTTCACGAGAATCTGGCTCTGTCAATCCTGATTTTTCTGCTGCAATTAATAATTTGGAAAAAGGTATATCTTCATTTGAAAATCTATTAAAAATATAACTTAATGAACCTGAAAAAACCCCTTTTATTTTAGTAATTTGCTCCCCTGCATAATGTAACTCGTTTATAGTTTGAATAACTGGCAAACCGGCTCCCACATTTGTTTCGTAATTAAAATATTTTCCGTAATTTACTAACGATTCTCGCAAAGATTTATAATATTGATTGGATTGCGTATTTGCCTTTTTATTAGCTGAAACAATATTAAATCCATTTTGAACTAATAAAAAATAATCCTTTGTGATTTCAATACTCGCAGTTGCATCAACTGCAATTAAATTTTCAAGCTGATTTTGCTTAACATATCCTAAAATATCTTCTAACTTATAGGGAACTCCTATGCTACTAAAATCAGACTCCCACTGATTTTTAACACCTTCTTTTTCAAAAAAAGCTATTGTAGAATTTGTAATAATAGGAAATCTCAAATCAATATTCCTTTTTTCTAAAAAAAATTTTTGACTGGCTATCACTTGATTTAACAAGGCGCTACCAACATTACCTATTCCAAAAAGAATGACATTTACTTTTATTATTGACATGTTTTTATTTATTAAAAATTGGGTTTAAAAATTTTTCTAATTGTTTATATTCTATTAGGAAAGCATCATGCCCATGAATAGAATTGATGGTATTTAGTGTTATTCTGTTTGAATAATTCTTCAACCTTTCATGTGTTTTATAATTTTCATCTGGTATAAAAAAATAATCTGAACGAATGGCGATTTGATGAATTTTAAGAAAAGATTTTTCGACTAACGCTAGTAAATCGTTTTCTTCAGTATATTGTCCTATAGTTTTTAATAAATGATTCATAAGCTTATAAGCGGGCAATTGAAACCTTTCTGTTAATTTTTTTCCATGATATTCTAACCATGATTCTATCTCATATATCCCCTTATTATCTCGTTTTTTTCCTTGAAATTTTTGCACTAATGACTGTGGTGTTCTGTAAAACAACATAGCATGTACTCTTGCATTAAATATGGGATTAGTTGAATTATTTAAAATAATATCTTGTGCTAAAACATGACCTATCACCCAATCATTTGCTTTCCAATTTGCCGCAATAGGTATGATATGCTGAATTTGTCTAGGTTTTATAAATGCCATTTCCCAAGCCAACGCACCACCTAAACTTCCGCCTATTACTGCATACAACTGACTTACTTTTAAATATTCTAATGCTTTCCAAAAAAGCATTGCCATATCTTTTGTAGAAAAAATTTTATAGTTTTCAATTAAATTTTCTATCTTTTCATCATACCCATTTCCCGGGATATTAAAAGCTAGTACAGTATATTTTTTTAAATCAATAACTTTATTTTCTCCTATTAAATTATTCCACCAACCGTTACTTCCCGAAACATTTGAATTTCCCGTTAAAGCATGATTTACTACTACTATAGGAGCCATGCCTATAGTGGGGCCAAATACTTGAAACGAAACGTCAATATTTACAAACTGCCCATTTTGTAATAAAAAATTTGAAATTTTTATATATTGTAATACACTCATGGTTTTTTAAAAAAACTGTCCTCAATTAAATTTAATTAACCAAAGACAGCTAAAAACAAATTAAACTTAATTTAAAACCTCTACGGATAATTTTTTGAACACTCCTTGTAAATCGGCCTTTAAATCCTCTATGTTTTCTATACCTACAGACAATCGTATTAAGTCTTTTGTAACGCCCGTGGCTAATTGTTCCTCATCCGTCAACTGCTGATGTGTTGTACTTGCTGGATGAATAATCAATGATTTTGTATCACCAATGTTTGCTAATAATGAAAATAATTGCGTTTCATTAGCCACATGTTTTGCTGCTTCAAAACCTCCTTTTAGGCCAAAAGTTACAATACCACTTTGTCCTTTTGGTAAATAAAAATCAGCTAATATTTTATAGCTAGACGATTGTAAACCAGGATAATTTACCCAAGAAACCTCTTCTTGTTCTTCTAACCATTTTGCTATAGCTAAAGCATTTTCACTATGTTTTTGTATACGTACTTCTAAAGTTTCTAAACCTTGTATAATTTGAAAAGCATTAAAAGGGCTCAACGCTGCCCCAAAATCGCGTAATCCCTCAATACGGACTTTTGCAATAAAAGAAGCGGCACCTAAAACTTCATAATATTTTAATCCGTGATACCCTGCAGAAGGTTCTGTAAATTCGGGAAATTTGCCATTGTCCCATTCAAAATTTCCTGCATCAATAATCACTCCTCCTAGAGAAGTTCCATTACCACCGATATATTTGGTTAAAGAATGAATAACAATATTTGCACCATATTCAATTGGATTTAACAAATAAGGTGTTGCCACTGTATTATCTACAATAAAAGGAACTTTATATTCTTTAGCTCGTGCTGAAATAGCTTTTAAATCTAAAACATCTAATTTTGGATTACCTAAACTTTCTGCAAAAAAAACTCTGGTATTTTCTCGAGAAGCTTCAATAAAATTATCAGGATTTGATGGGTCTACAAATGTTGTAGTAATCCCTAATCTTGGTAACGTAACATTCAATAAATTATATGTTCCACCATATAAACTATTAGAGGCCACTATATGGTCTCCGGCTTTTAATAAAACTAAAAGTGCTGTTGCAATTGCCGATGTTCCAGAAGCAGTTACTACGGCACCTATTCCTCCTTCTAATGCTGCCAAACGCTGTTCCAAAACATCGTTAGTCGGGTTATTTAATCGTGTATAAATAAATCCACTTTCTGACAAACTAAATAAATTAGCTGCATGATCAGAATTTTTAAACACATATGATGTAGTTTGATAGATAGGAACAGCTCTTGTACCAGCGTTTTTTGTAACATCATGTCCTGCGTGCAACGCTTTAGTTGCAAATTTTTGTGTGCTCATTTTTGAAAAATTTAAAGGTTAAAATAGATTTGAAAACAAAAAACCCCTTTCGGTTGGTTTACCAAAAGGGGCTTAGAGTTAATTTTATAACTGTATTAAGTCACTATCATTTGGTAATAGACATGAAAAAACCACATGCAGATTGCATTACAAAGCATCATCATATGTTTATGTGTATTTTTCATTTCTATTACTTGCTTATTTATGTTGCAAATTTAGAATTATATTCTTTATATAAAAAATAAATAGTTTATTTTTCTAATTTATATTATTTTTTAACACATTTATAGATTTTTTATCTAAATTAAATTTATTTCACAAATAAATATTTCTTAATATTCCGAGAATTATATTATTTATAAAATTAACACAAATAATAATTTGGAATTCAAATAGATTTCATACCTTTGCGACGAATTAAGAGGAAAAATTTGACTGATTGCAACCTCTATAAAAAATGCTAAAGCAGAGACTCTTCTTTAGCATTTTCCTGCAATTTATTTTTCTTCTGATAACTTAGTAATTAATAATAAATTAAATAATTATGGCTTATTTATTTACGTCAGAATCAGTAAGTGAAGGACACCCAGACAAAGTAGCTGATCAAATTAGTGATGCATTAATTGACAATTTTTTGGCTTTTGACCCGTCTTCAAAAGTAGCTTGTGAAACGCTAGTAACAACTGGACAGGTAATTTTAGCAGGAGAAGTAAAATCTAATACCTATTTAGACGTTCAAACTATTGCTCGTGATGTAATTAGAAAAATTGGATACACAAAAAGTGAATACATGTTTGAAGCAAATTCTTGTGGTGTTTTATCTGCTATTCATGACCAATCCGATGACATTAATAGAGGTGTTGACAGAGTTGCCGCTACTGATTTTGAATCAAAAGCGAACGCACAAGGAGCTGGAGATCAAGGAATCATGTTTGGTTATGCAACTAACGAAACTGAAGATTTAATGCCTTTAGCTTTAGATTTAGCTCATAAATTATTACAAGAATTAGCAGCATTAAGAAGAGAGAATTCGGAGATTACTTATCTACGACCAGATGCAAAATCTCAAGTAACATTAGAATACAATGACGATAATCAACCTGTTAGAATTGATTCTATTGTAGTTTCTACACAACATGACGATTTTGACGAAGAAACGGCAATGTTAGCAAAAATTAAAAAAGATATTATTGAAATTTTAATACCAAGAATTTTAGCTAAATATCCTCAATATGCTCATTTATTTAATGATAAAATTGAATACCACATTAACCCAACAGGAAAATTCGTAATTGGAGGACCGCATGGTGATACTGGACTAACGGGTAGAAAAATTATCGTGGATACTTACGGAGGAAAAGGTGCTCACGGTGGCGGTGCTTTCTCAGGTAAAGACCCAAGTAAAGTAGATAGAAGTGCCGCTTATGCTGCACGTCATATTGCCAAAAACTTAGTCGCTGCTGGTGTGGCAAACGAAGTATTAGTTCAAGTTTCTTATGCTATTGGTGTGGCTAAGCCATGTAACATTTATGTAAATACATATGGAACTGCTAAAAATGGTTTAGTAGATTCTCAAATTTCTGATAAAGTAGCTCAATTATTTGATTTAAGACCTTATGCTATTGAGCAAAACTTAAAATTAAGAACACCTATTTACAGTGAAACTGCTGCATACGGACATATGGGACGTAAAAATGAAGTAGTAACTAAAACGTTTAAATCTCCAGACGGAACAACAAAAACAGTAGAAGTTGAATTGTTTACTTGGGAAAAATTAGACAAAGTAGCAGAAATAAAAACTGCTTTTGGAATATAATATTTTAAAATGTAAGTGATAAAAAATCCCGTTTCAATGACTTGGAACGGGATTTTTATTTTATCTAATTTCTTGATTCAAAATTAAATCAATATACAGATTAATTTTGTTTTTCAACTCTTTTCGATGTGCAATAAAATCTAAGAAACCGTGCTCTAATACAAATTCTGCCGTTTGAAATCCTTCTGGAAGATCTTTACCCGTAGTGTCTCTAACCACACGAGGACCAGCAAAACCAATTAACGCTCCAGGTTCAGAAATATTAATATCTCCTAACATGGCATAAGATGCGGTTGTTCCTCCGGTAGTTGGATCAGTACATAACGAAATGTAAGGGATTTTAGCTTCCGCTAATTGTGCTAATTTTGCAGATGTTTTGGCTAATTGCATCAACGAATAAGCAGCTTCCATCATACGTGCACCTCCAGATTTTGAAATCATAACGAATGGAATGTTATTTTTTATAGAATGATTAATTCCTCTTGCAATTTTTTCACCTACAACAGAACCCATTGAACCTCCGATGAAAGCAAAATCCATACAACAAACCACTAAATCTTTGCCTTTTGATTTTCCTACCGCTGTTCTAACAGCATCCTTCAACTTTGTTTTCTCTGTAACATCTTTTAGACGATCACTGTATTTTTTTGTATCCACAAATTTTAACGTGTCTACTGAAGTCAAATTAGCGTCTAACTCTGTGAACTCATTATCGTCAAACAAAATTTGGAAATATTCTTTACTTCCTATTCTTACATGATAATCATCTTCTGGGCTTACCCATAAATTTCGTTCTAATTCATCAGAGTCGATAATCTTTCCTGTAGGAGATTTGTACCAAAGTCCTTTTGGAACATCTTTTTTATCCTCTGTTAATGTTTGAATTCCTTTTTCTTTTCTTTTAAACCAAGCCATAGTTTTAATGGATAATGGACAATTGAAAATTGACAATCAAATAATTATCAATTTTCAATTATCAATTGTTAATTATAAAGTATTTATGTTATTTAAATCTGCAAAAGCTTTTTCTAACCTTGCAATAAATGTCATTTCTCCTTCTCTAATCCATTTTCTAGGATCATAATATTTTTTATTTGGGCTTTCGGCTCCCTCTGGACTTCCAATTTGCGTTCTTAAATAATCAATTTTAGAAGTCATATAATCTCTAATACCTTCTGTGAAAGCAAATTGTAAATCTGTATCAATATTCATTTTGATCACACCGTAAGAAATTGCCTCTCTAATTTCTTCTAGCGTGGAACCCGATCCACCATGGAAGACAAAATCAACCGGATTTGCTGCTGTATTAAATTTATTTTGAACGTATTCTTGAGAATTTTTCAAAATTACAGGCGTCAATTTCACATTTCCTGGTTTATAAACCCCGTGAACATTACCAAATGCTGCCGCAATAGTAAATCTTGGGCTAATTTTCATCAATTCTTCATAAGCATAGGCCACTTCTTCTGGTTGGGTATATAGTTTTGAACTATCTACATCTGAATTATCTACACCATCTTCTTCTCCACCAGTAATACCTAATTCTATTTCTAGCGTCATGTCCATTTTACTCATGCGCGCTAAATATGTTTTACATAATTCAATATTTTCTTCAAGAGGTTCTTCAGACAAATCAATCATATGTGAACTAAACAATGATTTTCCCGTTTCGGCAAAATGTTTTTCAGAAGCATCTAATAAACCATCAATCCATGGCAATAAATTTTTAGCGCAATGGTCTGTATGAAGAATTACAGTTGCTCCATAAGCTTCTGCTAATGTGTGTATATGTTTTGCCCCTGCAATTGCTCCTAAGATAGCTGATTTTTGATTCTCATTAGAAAGTGCTTTCCCAGCATTAAATTGTGCACCTCCATTTGAAAACTGAATGATAACCGGCGCGTTTAATTTAGCTGCTGTTTCTAACACACCATTTATAGTGCTTGAACCGGTTACATTAACCGCAGGTAAAGCAAAACCTTTCTCTTTGGCATAGTTAAAAATCTCTTGAACTTGACTTCCAGTAGCTACCCCTGGTTTAATTGTGTGACTCATAATTTTATTATTTGATTTACAAAAATACTAATTTTATTAAACTTAGAAAGGATAATTGATTCCAATATTAAAAACCCCTTCATTTATACTCATTCCTTTGAACCATCTTTGCGCATATTCTTTAGCAGGATTATATGTTTTAAAACCAAAATCTGTTCTAATTACAAAGAAACCTAAATCATAGCGAAAGCCAAATCCCGAACCTAAAGCCACATCTTTTAATGATTTAATTCCATTAAAAGTAAAGTTTTCATCTTCAACATTATCATAAACATTCCAAATATTACCCGCATCTGTAAATAAAGCCCCATTTAATTTTCCAAAAATCGTGAAACGATATTCTAAATTCATAGCTAATTTTAAATTGGCTTCATTAAAATCATTTACACTTTTACTTGAGCCAGGGCCTAATCGATAGGCTAACCATCCTCTGTTATCGTTACTTCCTCCAGCAAAATAACTTCGGGTAAACGGAATAGAATTTGAATTTCCATAAGGAACTGCAATACCTCCAAACGCTCTAAATGCTAATGAACTTTTCTTTCTAATATGTAAATGTTTTATATATTCTATTTCGCCTTTTATATATTGTGAATATTGAATACCAAATAATGTTTGATTGCCATTTATATCTTTGGAATTCCCTAAAGATTTTCCTAATAATGACAATAAATTTCCTGCACTTTCTATTTTTGTTCGAATTGTATAAAATTCAATATCATTAAAGTCCGTTTTTGAATTTATACTATAACTAAATGATGAAGAAACTATCAAATTATTCTCTGTTAAACGATATTTTCGTTCTCCTATACTTCTAATTGTTTGATAATCCTCATCAATTGGAGTTAAAGATGAATTCCCACCATTGGTGATATATGACACAAAATTATCTGCACCTGCGAAAGTTAAATTTCCGCTGCTATCATAAAAATCTTGAGTAGGCGCATACGTGGGTGCCAAACTATTTAAAACATTATAAGAATATGAATATACATTATAATAATTAGCAACATTTAAATTTCTGATAAATTGAAGATTAAATAAATCTAATCGATATTTTCTTTCTTTTCTTTTTGTTGATATCCAATCATAGAAAAAATTACTTGTATAAGATTCTTTATCTAGACCAATATTTGTTTGTTTGGATAAACCAAACGAAAGCGTGGTGGTAGGAAACATTTCCTTCTTAATAATTTTTTTAGTATTAAAAGGCGAAAAAAATCTTGGAATAGTCAATTTTACATCAGCACCATACTCTCTAACATTAAAGAATAAATTATCTGGATTTGATAGCTTGCTAGACGAACCTAAGCTACCACGCATTGAAAAATCTAAAATTTCGGCACCTTTAAAAATATTTCTAAATGTAATTCCCATAAAACCAGAAATTCCAAAATCTTGAATATTTGATGTAGTAAAATCGGCCTTTATATTAAATTGTCTTCTCTTTAAAGGGGAAAGCACAATATTAGCTGTCAACGTATTTTTGTCTTTTCCATCTTCAATAAACTGAATTTGTGGAAAAGCAAACATTTTCAAATTAGACAATGACTTGCCAGTCAAAACTTTAGCATCATCACTAAATATTTTTCCTTGCTCAATAAAAATAGCATCGGTTAATGCCTTAGGTCTGTATCTCAATTTTCCCGAGCTATAAATGTGAACATTTTTATATGTTGTACTGTCAATGGCTGCATTTTTTTCATTAAATTGTTTGTCTGTAAAAATATTCACTCGGCCTATTCTATATATTTTAAATGGCTGAGCTACTAAAGTATCTCCTTGTTTAACCGTTCTATCTTTAATAACAACATTCAAACTGATGCGCTGTGATTTTGTTTTACCAATAGTATCTGCATCAAACTTTACATTGTTTTCTTGAAAATGATACAACCCTTTATTTCTAAACTCTTTTGATATTCTTTTTACCTCATTATATACATTGTTACTTGTATAAGGTTTGCCAATTTCCAAATACGAATCTCCAGCCAAGGCTTGATAAATAGAATCTACAACCGGCGACTCTATTGATTTAGTTATACTATCAATTAAAAATGGATTTCCAGTAGTGATAGAATAAGAAACTCGAGCTTTCCTATTTTTAAGTGTGTCTGTTTTTGCTGAAATTTTAGCATCAAAATAACCTCTATTCAAATAATAAGCAAACAATCTTTTAGTTGATTTTTGGGTTTTTACAGAATCTAATACAACTGGAGCCTCGCCTACTCGCTTTAAGAAATCATTATAACCCGAAACAAAGAAAGATTTTCCTATACGATCTACCTGCTTAGCAGAAAACAAATGAGTCATTTTTTCTTTTCTTTTTGGTTTTCTATCTAACCATACTTGATAAGTTGAATCAGGATTTTTGCGTATTAGATTATACAATTGTACTCTCGGTTTAAATCCTACTAACTTACTATTAGGCTTTTGATACAACTGTAATTCTAATTCTTCCAATTTGGACACTTTACCATTCACCACAATTTTATTATCGTGAAGAAGGTATTCATTCTTTTTTAATTTTCGTACTTCAGAACAAGAGTAAAAAAATAACCCTAAAAGAAAAAATAATACTATTTTTGATGTGAGAAATTTCAAAGGCATAAAATTTATTCAAAAATACAATTTTTTATGGTTAGCAAAAACCAAATTAAGTTAATAACTAGCTTACAACAAAAAAAATACAGAAAAATACACCAACTTTTCATTGCTGAAGGTAAAAAAGTGATTTTAGAATTGCTTGAGGCAGGATTTAAATTAGAATTTCTTTTTGTTACGGAGGAAAATATATTTCCTAAAACATATCATCCTGAACTCATTTCAGAACAGGAATTAAAAAAAATAACTGCCTTAACTACGCCAAACAATTGTTTGGCTGTTTTTAAAACACAAATCAATCAAAACCATACTGAATCTGAACTCATTTTAGCTTTAGATACGATTAGAGATCCTGGAAACATGGGAACCATTATTCGTTTATGTGATTGGTTTGGCATTACAACACTTGTTTGTTCAGAAGAAACCGTAGACAGCTACAATCCAAAAGTGGTGCAAGCTACAATGGGTTCATTAGCAAGAGTCAACCTTATTTATACAAATCTTCATGCCTATCTATCAGAAACAAACCTACCTATATATGGTACTTTTATGGATGGCAAGTCTATTTATGAAACTCAACTTCCGCAAAAAGGAATTATTGTTATGGGAAATGAAGCCAATGGTATATCCAAAGAAGTAGAAGATATAATTACTGAACGGATTGCTATTCCTCGATTTGGCAACTTACAACTCACCGAAAGTTTAAATGTAGCTACTGCTACCGCAATAATATTGTCTGAATTTAAACGTCGCTAATTAATGAAAAGTGAAACACACAAATACCGCGCGTGTTTTCATAGACTGTATGTTTCCTGTCCAAGGGCTGTTAGGGTTAGCATCCCTAATGAGTTCATCATTCGTACTAAATACTCCTCTAATAGAAGGTGAAAATTTAAAATATTCTAAATATAAATCTATCCCAAAACCAAGTTCGTAATAATTGGTCCAAGATTTCATTTTAAATCTTCCACTATAATTATCATCTGGTGCTTTTGCATTACTTCCCATATTCAAAGAAGTTGAAATCCCTGTTAATAAATAGGGTTTAATATTTCCTGTGCGCTTAGCCGACATTTTTAACAATAAAGGAAAATGTAAATATGCCGATTTTACCTCACGTAATTTATCTACATTATCGGTAATATTAGGGTAAATTAAATTGCGTTGTGTAGCAAAAAAACCAGGCTCAAAACGCACATCAAAATAGTCATTCAATCGTAAATTTCCCACTAATCCTACACTAAACCCTGTAGTAGTATTAACAACTATATCTTTGCCAACCGTTAAATAATCAAACTTAAAATCGTAACTGTTAAACCCTAAAAAGTAACCCCAATGCACACGTTGTTTATCAAAATTTTCTTGATGTATTATTGGATCTTTACTAAAAAATCCTCCTTGAGTAAATCCCAAAAACGAACTTAAAAGTAAAAAAGACATATAAAACTTGCGCATAATTATTATTGTTTTGATGCTGTATAAATAGTTGCCACACCCATCGTTTGAGGCAAATGTACTACTTCTATAAACCCAATTTTTCGTAAAATATTGTTCAACACTTCGCCAAATGGAAAATTTTGTGCCGAAGTAGATAAATAGGCATAGGCTTTTTTATCTTTTGAAAATAATTTGCCAATAGCAGGCATGATAAAATTGGTATACACATAATACCCTTGTTTAAACGGAAATTTTGTAGGTACCGAAGTTTCTAAAATAATGAATTGACCTCCGGGTTTTAACGTACGTAAGATTTCCGACAAGCCTTTTTCTAGATGTTCAAAATTACGAACGCCATAAGCCACCGTAATCACATCAAAATAATTATCGGCATACGGAATGTTTTCGCCATCACCTAAAACCATTTGAATTTTAGTGCCTAATTTTTGGGCTTCAATTTTCTTTTTCCCAATATCTAACATGCCCTGCGAAATATCTAAACCAATAATTTCTGATGCCGAAGTTTTGGCAAATAAAATAGCTAAATCGCCCGTGCCTGTAGCAATGTCTAAAATAGTCGTGGGCTTTTTAGCTGCAACCATTTTCAATATTTTTTGCTTCCACTTAGCATCCGTGCCAAAAGAGATGATTTTATTTAAACCATCGTAATTTTCAGAAATAGTGTCAAACATTTGAGCCACTTGCTCTTTTTTACCTTTTTCGGAATCTTGATACGGTTTTATGGTTTCAGACATTGTTTTGATTTTGAAGTGCAAAAGTACGGATAAATTTTCAATGTGTCAATGAGACAATTAGTTGATGTGCCAATTTGAAAATTTGAAAATTCAACTTGAAACTAAATATTGAAAGAATTGAAATTTTTGACTTTCGACTTTTTACTTTCGACTTTTTAACTTCTAACATACGTTAAAAAAGTAAAATCAAACGCATGTTTCTCGTCTTTTGGGTGGAATTCTTCAAAAACCAATTTCCATTTAGTGGTGTCGATTTCTGGAAAAAAAGTATCGGCGTCGATAATAGTATGCACGCGCGTGACATCTATTTTATCGACTACGTCAAGTGCTTGTTGGTAAATTTCGCCACCGCCAATCACAAAAGCTTCTTCGTATGCAGGACATAATTCCATCGCTTTTTCTAAACTAGGCACTACTATACAGCCTTCAGGGGCTTGATAATCGTGTTGTCTGGTAATGATAATATGTGTGCGATTAGGCAATGGTTTTGGAAAACTCTCAAAGGTTTTGCGCCCCATAATGATGTAATGACCTGAAGTTAACGTTTTAAAACGCTTAAAGTCTTCGGGTAAATGCCACAGGAGTTGGTTGTCTTTTCCTAAAGCATTGTTCTCTGATGCAGCTGCGATTATGGTGAGCATAGTTGTAATATTTGAAGTGCTAAGGTAGTGATTTTGAAAGATAATTTAAAGTATAAATATTGGAGTAGTTATAAATGGCTATTTAACGTTTTTCAGCTATACGCAGGCAGGGATTTTAACCACTGAACTTCCTACGAAGAACTGAACTTTAATTTTATTACTTTCCTGTCCTACGAAGCACGAAACCCCTGCTTGCGTATAGGTGACGTTATGCCTTCGCCCTTCTTTCTTGGTTATCATATTGCCTTATTATTAAATTCTTTCTCGTATTTATTTTCTGATTTTTTTTTGAAAAACAAGGTGTCGAAAATAGAGTGATTGATTAAACGCATAACAACTAAAGGAATTAAAAACAAAACTATACCAATAGCATTTGAGAGCCAAATTGGTAATGTCTGGTATTGCTTATTTACAAACCATAATAAAGTTATAAATGATACTAAAATCAAGTAAAGTAATATGCTTTTGTAGTCTCTTCTGATTTTACTTTTCACATAAATTTTCTTTTCTTTTGCTAATTCTTCTATTACTTCATTTACCATTTTAATTGCACTATCACGAGAGCAAGAAGATTGAATTTGAAATTTACCTTCACTTATGTAATTACTTGTTTTTATAGGAAGTTCGTCAACGTAACCTTCAATTTTTTTGTTTTTCACGTCTTCGGTTAATAAAGCCTTTTGAACTTCCAAAAGATTTATATCAGTATTATTTGTTAGTTGACTTTTGATTTGCTTTTTGATTTGTGGTGTTGTGAAGTCTTTTTTTACAACCCATTGAACATATTTGAAATTTGGATTAATAAAAATTACTGGTTCTTCAATGTTATTTTCTATGCTATACTTGTAAATGGAATTAGAGTCAATTAAATTTCCGTTAGGCATTTTAATTTTAAAAATCCCTTTGTTAAATTTTTCCTGTACTTTATTTTCTCCTAATTTTTCTAATTCAGACTTGGGAATTTCTTGTAATTCCATTTCCTTTTTAACTGTTTCAAAATCAAATTCAAAAGAAAAATTAGTTATCGAATTAATTATTTTCTGTACAATTTGCTCGTAATCTATCATAAATTATCATAGCTGTTAAATGTTTTTTTAGTTAATTGCCCATTATTTTTATGCCTACCCCCCTCATTCTGTCAGCCAATTTAGTGCCTCTTGTGTTATTCCGTTATACCAATCTTTTTCATTGTCTGTTGAATTTGCCAGTTCGTTTGAACGTTCAAAAAATCGTTGAACGTGTCTTGGTTCTGGAACATAACTTGCTTTGTGCGAATCCTCAACCATTTTTAAAAATACTGTTAACGGCAAAGGAACGATTGTAGAAGTTCCACCATAGTAACTGATGTTCATTTTGTGTAAGGCGTAAAAATGAGCAACACAAGCCTCGTTTATGTTTGGTGCTATGAACAAACAATAAGCTGGTTTATTTGTTTCCCGTTTCACTTTTGCAAGATGTCTTGTAACAGGTTCGCCTTCTGTTTCATATTGTCGTTGTCCTCCTTGCATTGTAACTTCTACGGTTAAGCCAAAATCTTCATAATCGCAAACAATATCTGCCATATTTCCTTGTGCTGTTGACATTGGATTTCCGAAGTCGTCAAATTTCAGATTTGCTTTTATGTTTCCTCCGTCAAGCATTGTCATTGCTCGCCAAGTATTCCATTCCAACATTAAAGGATTGTCGTATAGTGAATTGGCAAGTATTTGGTCAAATGTCGAATTGATGTCATCAAACAAGCGATAATCTTTGATTGCTGTAACTTGTTCGGTAATAATTTGCTCTTTTCGTTTCTCTAATTCGTCAGCAAAAATGTCTTTAAGCTGTTGTAAAGTTGCTGTTTTTTCAATTTTGATTTTCGGAAATTCTGTCTTTATTTTTTGTTCAAGCAATTCTCTGTTGTCGGTTAGAAGTGCTGGTGTTTCGGCACTACCAAGATAAGCAACGTATTGTTTTTCGTTGTCAATAAATTGTGGTTCTCTGTTTGTATGTTCCAAGAAATAATCTACTTCCTGAATTTTTTCAGGAACAATTGAAATAGATTTTCCAATGTGTGAAATGTTTACCAAGCCTGTTGCTCTCAAATAACGAACGCAAGCATCTGCATAATCTCGCATATTACTTGCTTTAGTTTTTAAAAATTTTGAAATTGAATCGTCATTTGTTTGTCTTGTTTTGGTTTTTCCAGAAGCAATATCGGCACTATAAATTTGTTGTAGTTCAGCATCTAAATATTCAGCACGAAATTTTTTGTAATTTCCTTCGTTTTGTGCTTTTGCTATTCTGAATTGATTGATTTTTTCAACAATTGTTTCAAATTCTCGGTAGTCAACTAATTGTAATCCAAAAATCATTACTTCGTCAAACTTCAAAGAACCGAAATGACGAACTAATCTAAAAAGTTCAAGATAAGGTCTTACCCAAAAATCAGCAGAATTAGCAGAAGACTTGTGAAAGGGTGACGGCACTTGAAACTTTAGCAGTTGTCGTAAAAATATTTCATCTTTTCGTCTTGAATTTACTAATTCTAAACCAGCTGGTGTTAAACTGATAACTGGCGAAAGCACAACGAAACCGAGTGATTTCGGTGCTCGGTTTATTCTATCTCTTGCACTAAATGCAGGGTCGTTTGCACCTTCGCCATTAAAGAAGTTTTCTTCTTTCAATAGCTCCATAAATGCAAGTTGCGTTTCTGTATTCCATTTTTGTCCTGCAAAATGAGTATTCAATAACTCAATTTCAGGAATCATTTTAGCAGGTGTTCGTGGTGATGTTGTAACGAAAATTACTTTACTATCTATTCTTGCCATAATTTATTATAGTGCTAATTCTTTTTCAAATTCTAGTTGTGGGAAATGTTTTTTAGCAACGTTACCGTAATTTGAAATCAAAATATGGCTTGCTTCTGATTTAAATCTATTTCTAATATTCACTGCATAAGATTTTCCATATTCGTCAATAATCATTTCACCATATAACTTTTCTGTTAATGGTGTTCTTCCAATAACCATAAGTGCCTTACATTTAAGTTGCTTATACTGATTGGCTAACTCAATGTGATTTCTTTCATTAAATCCGTCTTTGTGTTCAATATTACCATAATCTGAAAAAACACAATCATACGGTGGGTCTAAAAACATAAAATCATCTTTATCTGCCATTCTAAATATTTCTGAATAATCAAGATTGTAAATTTCTGTTTTATTAAGTAGGTTGTTATGCGCTTTAGTAACCAAAGAAGTGTTTAAGTTAGCATATCTTCCATATGGCACATTAAATTCTCCTTTTGAGTTATAGCGAATCATTCCCGAATACGCTGTTTTGTTGATGAAGAAATATAGCAAAGCTTCTGAATACCTTTTTTCTGTCAAATCGTTGAACATATCTCTGATTTGGTAATAAAGAGGTTCGTTTTCGTCATCTACACGTTCATTTGGTGTTTTGCTTTTCAACTCTTCAAACTTTTTGCGATTTATCGCATAAACTTTTTCGATTTCTGATAATTCAGTTTTGAGAAGTTCAAAATTGTCTTTTACTCCTAAATAAAATGAAATTAGTTTTGAGTTAATATCGTTAATGATTGCTTTCTTGGGTTCTAAATGAAAGAATAACGCACCTCCTCCAAAAAATGGCTCAATATATTTCCCGCTAAACTGCGGAATATGTTTAATCAAATGGGGAATTTCTTTAGATTTTCCTCCTCTGTATTTTACGAGTGGTTTCATATTTTCGCAGTTTTTCGTTTATATTCAACAATGCTTTCTGCAACTACATTTAAAATTTGCGTTGCTTCTTCTTCTTCGGCAATAATGTCATAAACTTTGTCTGCCGACCATAAACGAATTAACTCTTTTGAGTCAACTTCAAGCAATTCTGAAAGAATAGTTACTTGTTCTCTCTTTGCCCGTCTGTCGCCTTTTTCAATCTTACAGTATGTTGCCGTGTCTATTTCTAAAGCAGCAGCCAACTGTCGTTGAGGGATTTGTTTCTCCTCTCGAAGTGTCTTTATTCTATTCCCAAAGATTGTTGACATAATTTAGTCTTGACATTATTTGGCAAATATAATTATTTTTTCTTTCTGTCATCATTTTATTTTTTGCACGGTCGTTTTTTAGGGTGAGGCATAACTTGTTTATATGCTCAATTTTTTAATATTTAGTGAGCATAGCCACACGTTTTAGTATGCCTTTGCTCAACAATTTATGTTATTTACTGTATAATTCTTACACCGCCACTGCCCCTTTAATATGCGGGTGTGGGTCATAGCCTTCTAACGTAAAATCGTCAAAGGTGAAATCAAAAATATTGGTTATGGCTGGGTTTAATTTCATTGTTGGTAACGGTCTGCATTCGCGGGATAATTGTAAATTAACTTGCTCAATATGGTTGTTGTAAATGTGCGCATCACCAAACGTATGAATGAAATCTCCAACCTGTAAATTACACACTTGGGCAATCATCATCGTAAACAAAGCATAAGAGGCAATGTTAAACGGCACGCCTAAGAAAATATCGGCACTGCGTTGGTACAATTGGCAACTCAATTTTCCATCGGCTACATAAAACTGAAAAAACGCATGACACGGTGGTAAAGCGGCTTTTCCATTCGCTACATTTTCGGCAAAAGAAACGGATGTATCAGGCAATACACTTGGATTCCATGCAGAAACTAGCATTCTTCTGCTGTTTGGATTGGTTTTTAACGTTTCGATTAATTCGGTAATTTGGTCAATTTCTTCGCTGTTCCAGTTGCGCCATTGGTGGCCATAAACTGGCCCCAAATCGCCATTTTCATCGGCCCATTCGTCCCAAATTTTCACGCCATTTTCTTGTAAATATTGAATATTGGTATCGCCTTTTAAAAACCAAAGTAATTCATAAATAATGGATTTTAAATGCAATTTTTTGGTCGTTACCATAGGAAAGCCTTCGCTCAAATCGAAACGCATTTGGTAACCAAAAACACTCAATGTTCCGGTGCCTGTTCGGTCGCCTTTTTGATTGCCGTTTTCTAAAACGTGTTTTACTAAGTCGTGGTATTGTTGCATGTTTAAGTCAGAAGTTAGAAGTTAGAATTCAGAAATATTTGAACCCTCAACTACTTATTTAATACTAAAATTAATGTGAAATATTGGATACGTCTTTTGGATCATGTTTGTGTTTAAAGAAAATTGCAAAAGCAAAAGTTATAATTAACGCATAAATCGCAAAAGTTAGCCAAATGTTATGCCAATCTTTTCCTTCAGCTGTGGTAAAATATTTTTCAATAATATAACCGCTAGTAATGCTTCCAAAAATAGCTCCAAATCCGTTTGTCATCATCATGAACAAGCCTTGTGCTGAAGAACGAATTTTAGAATCGGTTGAGGTTTCTACGAAAAGCGAACCTGAAATATTGAAGAAGTCAAACGCCATTCCATAGACGATGCACGATACAATAATCATCCATAAACCATCGCCAGGATTTCCATAAGCAAATAAGCCAAAACGCAACACCCATGCCACCATACTAAATAACATTACTTGTTTGATTCCGAATCGTTTTAAGAAAAACGGAATAGCTAAAATGAATAAGGTTTCCGAAATTTGAGAAATGGACATGATTAGCGTCGAATATTTGACCACTAAAGAATCGGCATATTCTGGAAGTCGTTTAAAATCATCTAAATATACATCGCCATAAGCATTGGTCAACTGTAACGCTGCTCCTAAAAACATACTAAACAAGAAGAACAAAGCTAATTTATAATTGGCAAACAATTTAAAAGAACTTAAGCCCATTAAGTCAATAAACGATTTGCTTTCTGCTGTTTTCCCTTCCGGTGTACATTTAGGTAAGGTAAAAGAATAAATTCCTAATGCAATTGCGGCAATGGCTGCAATATAAAATTGGTTTTCACTGGCTTTGTTGCCCGTTAAGTTGGTAATCCACATGGCAGCAATAAAACCAACTGTTCCCCATACACGTATGGGTGGAAAATCTTTTACAACATCTAAACCTCCTTTTTTCAAAGCATTGTATGCTACAGAGTTGGAAAGTGCAATTGTAGGCATATAAAAAATCATCGCAACTAAAATCACCCAGAAAAAATCAGCAGGATTTGCTATCTGAGGCACATAAAACAGAGTTAAACCGCCTAAAATATGTAAAATTCCATATAATTTTTCTGCATTCACCCATCGGTCAGCAATAATGCCACATAAAGTAGGCATGAAAACCGAAGCTATCCCCATAGTAGAGAAAATAGCTCCAAATTGTGCGCCATCCCAATGTTTTGTGCCAAACCAATAATTGGCTACCGTAATTAACCAAGCTCCCCAAACAAAAAATTGGAAAAAGCTCATTAAGGTTAGTCTAAATTTTATACTCATTTTTATAATTGTTTTAATTAGTTGGTCAATTTATCGTTTCGTTCTCTTTTATCAATTTCGTCTCTAATTTTTGCAGCTTTTTCATAATCTTCATTTTGAACTGCTTCTTCTAATAAATTATACAATTCATTGGTGGAATAATTTGCATAGACATCGCTTGGTTTTTCATTAGGAATTCCGAAAGTTTCCGGAGTAGAAAGTACATCATCATTATCTACGTCCTCAAGATTATTTTCCGTCGGATTCATATTTAAATATATTCCTGCTTTATCCAATATATTTTTGTAGGTAAAAATAGGTGCATTAAAACGCAAAGCTAATGCAATAGCATCTGAAGTGCGCGCATCAATAATTTCTTCAATTTTATCGCGTTCGCAAATGATGCTTGAAAAAAACACCCCATCAACTAGTTTATGAATAATAACTTGTTTGATGACAATATCAAATCTATCCGCAAAACTTTTAAATAAATCATGGGTTAAAGGGCGTGGTGGCTTGATCTCTTTTTCTAGAGCAATAGCAATGGATTGTGCTTCAAAAGCTCCAATAACAATGGGTAATTTTCTATCGCCATCTACTTCATTAAGCAGTAAAGCATAGGCACCATTTTGGGTTTGGCTATACGATATTCCTTTAATTGTTAGCTTAACTAAACTCATTTTATCTTAAATCATTATTCAAAAAAGTGTACTAATGTACAAAAAATGCACTAAAAAAAGGGCTATCTAAACAAAGCTATTACTAACTTAATTTAGATAGCCCTTTGTGGGCACAATATATAAAAAATTATGCGTTGTTTGCTTTGAATATTTTTAATTTTTCAATCAATTTTGGCACAACATCAAAAGCATCGCCTACTACCCCATAATCAGCCACTTTAAAGAAAGGTGCTTCTGGATCAGTGTTAATAACTACTTTCACTTTCGATGAATTAATCCCAGCAATATGTTGAATGGCTCCCGAAATTCCTACTGCAATATATAAGTTTGCAGCTACTGGTTTTCCTGTTTGACCTACGTGTTCGCTATGTGGTCTCCAACCAATATCTGAAACTGGTTTTGAACATGCAGTTGCTGCACCTAAAACAGAAGCTAATTCTTCTATCATTCCCCAATTTTCTGGGCCTTTTAATCCTCTACCTGCAGAAACAACTATTTCGGCATCGGCAATGGTTACTTTTCCTGTTGATTTTTCAGCATTTGTCACTTTTACACCAAAATCTGCATCAGAAAATGTTGGTGTGAAAGCTTCTTCTGTTAACGAAACCGGAACTTCTACTAATCCAAACGAATTTTTGGAAAGACCTAATACTTTTACATCTGTAGTCATTTCAGTAATTGAAAAGGCTTTATTTGAAAAAGCATTTCTTTTTACTTGGAAAGGTGAAGTGTTTTCTGGTAATGCAATCACGTTTGAAGCAAAACCTGCATCTAAACCTACAGCTACTAAAGGAGCAATATGTAAACTATCTGTAGTTGAAGCAAAAACGATAACTTTTGCGTTTTCCTTTGTTGCTATTTGTTTTATAACATCTGCATAGGCTCTTGCATGAAAAGTATTCAAGTCTGAATTTGTAACATTCACCACTTTACTAACACCAAAAGTTGCTAATGAAGAAACATCTGAAGCGTTTATTGTAACAGCCGTAACAGTTGTTTCTAGTGAGTCTGCTACTTTTTTTGCATAAGAAGCAATTTCAAAAGATGTTTTTTTGAATTTTCCTTCGTTTGATTCTGTATATATTAAAACTGACATGTTTTTATAAGTTTATGTGTTGAAAAATTTTATCGTTATGTGTTTAGAAACTGAAACTTAAAGCTGAATACTAAATAACCTTCGCTTCGTTGTGCAACAAGTTTACTAATTCGTCTAAATTATCTGCGCTAACTAATTTCACAGCAGATTTTGCCGCTGGTTTTTCAAATTTAACTGATTTTGTAGCTGCACTTGTAGCTACAGGTTCTACAATTTGTAAAACTTTAGTTCTTGCAGTCATGATTCCTCTCATATTTGGAATGCGTAAATCTTTCTCTTCTACTAAGCCTTTTTTTCCAGCAATAACTAGCGGAAATGCCACAGAAGCTGTTTCTTTTCCACCGTCAATTTCTCTAATTGTTGTAGCGGAACTTCCAGCAACTTCTAAACCGATACATGCATTCACAAAATTACATCCAAGTAATCCTGCTAACATCCCTGGTACCATTCCACCATTATAATCAATAGATTCTGTTCCTGCAATGATTAAGTCATATCCGCCTTGTTTCACTACATTTTCTAATTCTTTAGCCACTTGTAAACCATCTATCGCTGTTGCATTTACTCGGATAGCTTCATCAGCGCCAATAGCTAATGCTTTTCTTAATGTAGCTTCAGCATCTGTTCCTCCTACATTAACAACAGTTACATGTGCACCTTGTTGTTCTTTTAAAAGTACGGCTTTAGTTAATCCAAATTCGTCATTTGGATTGATTACATATTGAACGCCATTCGTATCAAATTCTGTGTCATTATTCACAAAATTAATCTTTGAAGTAGTATCAGGTACGTGACTGATGCAAACTAATATTTTCATTATTCTATCTATTTTTTATTGATGCTACGAAATTACAAAAAAATGTTTTAACTAAAACTATGCGTGCATAATAAATATGAATTTTATAAAAATAAGCTCTTAATTCTGATTAAAATCAAAAAAGTATAGCGTAAAAAATAGATTTACTAAAAAGTTATCAAAGAAAACGTTTTAGTAAAAATACCACAAAAAAACTATCGGAACTTCATTTACTCATTAAAAAATTATTATTTTTGCCTTTGATTAATAGGAAAAACATCAAAATGAGAACAATACAATTTAGAGAAGCAGTTTGTGAAGCGATGAGCGAAGAAATGCGTCGTGACGAATCGGTATATTTAATGGGTGAAGAAGTTGCTGAATATAATGGTGCTTACAAAGCATCAAAAGGGATGTTAGACGAATTTGGACCAAAGAGAGTTATTGATACGCCTATTGCCGAATTAGGTTTTGCAGGTATTGCAGTGGGTTCTGCCATGAATGGTTGCCGACCAATTGTAGAGTTTATGACGTTTAACTTTTCGCTGGTAGGTATTGACCAAATTATCAATAATGCCGCTAAAATGAGACAAATGTCTGCAGGGCAGTTTCCTATGCCAATGGTATTTAGAGGCCCTACAGCTTCTGCAGGACAATTAGGCGCAACACATTCGCAAGCATTTGAAAATTGGTTTGCTAATACCCCTGGATTAAAAGTAGTTGTTCCTTCAACACCTTATGATGCAAAAGGCCTATTGAAAGCTGCTATTAGAGATAATGATCCTGTAATTTTTATGGAATCAGAACAAATGTATGGAGACAAAGGAGAAGTGCCAGATGGAGAATACATTATTCCACTAGGAGTTGCAGATATTAAACGTGAAGGTACAGACGTTACTATTGTTTCTTTTGGTAAAATCATAAAAGAAGCATTAACTGCTGCTGAAACTTTAGCAACAGAAGGAATCTCTTGCGAAATTATTGATTTACGCACAGTTAGACCTATGGACTACGATTGTATTATTAACTCCGTTAAAAAAACAAATAGATTAGTCGTTTTAGAAGAAGCTTGGCCATTTGCCTCTGTAGCTTCAGAAATTACGTATATGGTTCAAGAAAGAGCATTTGATTATTTAGACGCTCCTGTACAACGAATTACTACAGCGGACACACCTGCGCCTTATTCACCAACATTATTAAAAGAATGGTTACCAAATAGTGAAGATGTAATCAAAGCTGTTAAAAAAGTTTTATACAAATAAAAAAAATAATTTTTAGTATACCTTTGAAACTTCATCTATCTAGGTGAAGTTTTTTTTTAAAACCCAATAACTGTGAATAAAATACTTGCCCTACTAATGTTATTCTCAACCCTAACCTTTTCCCAAACCAAGGTTAGCGGAGTTGTAATTGACGAAAAAAACAATCCTATTTCCTATTCAACTATTGCCTTTAAAAATTCAGCCGAAGGGGTAATGACTGATGAAAATGGTAAATTTTATTTAGAATCAAAGAAAAATTATTCCATTATTGTAATTTCAAATTTAGGATACAAATCCAAAGAAATCACATTGACAGGCATTCATAATTATGATTTAAAAATTACACTTGCTACAGATAACGAAATAGAAGAAGTGAAAATCTATTCTGGCAAAACATCAAAGAAAAATAATCCGGCAATTGATATACTGCGAAAAATTTGGGAACGAAAAAAGAAAAATGGGTTGCGTCAATTTGACCAATACCATTATGAAAAATATGAAAAAATAGAGTTTGACATCAATTCTATTGACAGTACATTTATGAAAAATAAAGTATTTAAAGGTATGGAATTTATCTTTAAACACGTGGATACGTCTGGAATAACAGGAAAAAACTATTTGCCTATTTTTATTAATGAAACCATTAGTGAAGTGTATAGCGATAATGTTAACAAAAAAGATAAAGAAATTTTAAAAGCGAATAAATATTCCGGTTTTGGTAACGCAAATAATGATGGTGTAAATGCCTTTTTAAAAGATTTATATGCAGAATATGATATTTACAATAATTACTTAAAATTCTTTGATAAAGATTTTGTGAGTCCCTTGTCGCGGACTGGTATTCAAGTATACAACTATGTATTAGCAGATAGTACTTTTATAGATAAAAAATGGTGCTACAATATTGTATATTATCCTAGACGAAAAAACGAACTTACTTTTAAAGGTGATTTTTGGGTAAATGATTCCACCTTTGCTATTAAAAGCATCAACTTAGAAGCAAGTAAAAGTGCAAATATTAACTGGGTTAGAGATATTTATATTGAGCAAGAATTTGATGTTTTAAATGATTCGGTATTTTTATTAAAACGGGACCACATGATGACTGATTTTGCTTTGACAAAAAAAGAAAAATCCAGTGGTATGTATGGTAAACGAACTACTCTCTTTAAAAATCATGACTTCAATACTAAAAAGGATGAAAAATTTTATAGAGAAACGGTAAATGAATTTGATAAAGAAGTATATACTAAATCCGAAGAGTATTGGAACGAAAATAGATTTGAAAGCCTCAATTCGAACGAAAAAGGCATTTACCAGATGCTCGACACTTTAAAAACGGTACCCAAATTTAAGCGTTTTTATAATTTAGTATCTATTTTAGGAAGTGGCTATGTTCAAGTAAAGAATTTTGATATTGGTCCGCTTTTTTCAACTATTGGTTTTAATGATGTGGAAGGTTATCGCATTCGATTAGGCGGTCGAACTTATTTTGGACCAAATGATCAATGGCGTGTACAAGGTTACACCGCCTATGGATTTAAAGACCAAAAATTTAAATATGGAATTCTTGGAAAATACATGTTTAATAAAAAAAATAGATTTATCGTTTCTCTCGGAAACCGAAGAGATGTAGAGCAAATGGGCGTAAGTTTAACCACTTCTAATGATGTTTTAGGAAGAAGTTTTGCTTCATCTTCTTATTTTTCTTCTGGTATTAACGACAAATTAACGCATGTGAATTTAACAACGCTTGGATTTGAAATTGAACCTGTTAAGAATTTAGTTTTCCAAAGTACTTTATCCTACCGCACACTAGAATCTGCATCGTCAACTTTTAAATTAGACTATTTTGCCGATGCCAATCGAACAATTACCGCTAACAAAGTGCGTCAATCTGAGATTAATTTCATGATTGACTATACACCTAATCGAAAAATGGTAGGCTATGGTGTAGATAGAATTGAAGTAGATTTAAATTATCCGCGCTTTTTTGTTAACTATTCACAAGGGCTAAAAGGCGTTCTAGATAGTGATTTTAGCTATTCTAAACTACAATTATTTTATCGTCAACCTTTATTAATTGGAGGTTTTGGAAGATTATTTACCACAATAGAGGTAGGAAAAACATTTGGCACTGTTCCATTAGGATTGATGGGAATCATTCCTGGAAATCAATCCTATTTTATTATTGATAACACGTATAACCTACTCAATTATTACGACTTTGTTGCAGATCAATACTCTTCATTACATATTGAACATAATTTTAATGGTCGTTTATTTTCAAGAGTTCCCATGTTGCGAAAATTAAATTGGAGAGAAATAATAGGTTTCAAAGCTGTTTATGGGTCAATTTCATCCGAAAACAAAGCTATTAACGCTTCAGGGTTAAATTACATTGCTCCTGTTGATGGGTATTTCGAATACCATGCGGGAATAGGAAATATTTTTAAAGTAGCTCGAATTGATTGCGCATGGCGAGGAAGTTATTTTGACTTACCGGATGCTAGAAAATTTACTATCCGCCTAGGTTTTGGATTCTATTTTTAATTTTAAAACTTCATAATTCAAAATTCGTTAATCGAAATTCTTTGTTTTTTATGATTCATGATTTATCAAAAATACTCCAACTCGAACCTAAGTTTCAAGAAATAATTGACACCTACGGAAATCCAACAATAACTATTCGTGCATCGGGTTTTATTGCGCTTTCTCAATTAATATTGGAACAACAAGTTTCCATTGCTTCTGCAAAAGCTTGTTATGACAAAATTGAAAATTATTTAAATGGTTTCACACCACAATTAATACTCCAAACTTCTGATGAAGAACTGAAAGCATGTGGCGTATCCCGTCAAAAAATAAGTTATATCAAAAATTTAGCCCGTTCTATAGAAAAAAATAAAATTGACTTAGAAAGTTTCCATTCTAAAACTGAAACAGAAGTTTATAATGAATTAATTCAATTGAAAGGAATTGGAAAATGGACCGCTCAAGTGTATTTAATGTTCTGTTTACAAAAGAAAGACGTTTTTCCAATTGGAGATATCGCCGTACAACACACCATGCGAGAACTATTTCAAACCGAATCTTTAGAAGAAATGGAACTTCATGCTACTAATTGGAAACCTTATCGTTCCTTAGCAACCTATTTGTTATGGCATCATTATTTAAAGAAACGCAATCGTTAACTTTTCGACATTCCAAATTTCATAATTTTTATGCAATTTTTTTATCGTTAATGTATTTTTTTATGTACTAAATCAAGAATATAGAAAAACTTCAAACTCCCAACTTTCAACTCCTAACTTTTCCCTAAATTTGCACCTGAAAAAACAAATAATAATGACAGCAGATAAAGTAGAAACATTTGATGTTTTGGTAGAAATTTCTAGAGGAAGCCGAAACAAATATGAATATGATTTTGATTTAAAAAGAATGCGTTTTGACAGAATGTTATTTTCGTCAATGATGTATCCAGCAGATTATGGATTTATTCCTGAAACGTTAGCGCTAGATGGCGACCCACTAGATGTTTTGGTTTTAGTAACTAAACCTACATTTCCAGGATGTGTAATTGAAGTAAAACCAATTGGGGTATTTCACATGGCAGATGATAAAGGACCAGATGAAAAGGTAATTTGTGTGCCTGTTTCAGATCCTATTTGGAACAAATTAAATGACTTATCAGACGTAAATCCTCATTTGTTAAAAGAAATTGAACATTTTTTTGAAGTATATAAAGACTTAGAAAACAAACAAGTTGATGTACACGGTTGGGGTGACGTAAAAGAAGCAAGAGAAATTTTAAGACAATGTGTTGAACGTTTTAACAACATAGAAAACAAACCTGAAGGACTATTTAGTATAAAATAAATTTCAAATAAATTCACTAAAAAAGGCAATTATCTTTAGGATAATTGCCTTTTTTATTTAAATTTGTTCAAATTAAAAACTAAATTAACTATTTAATTATGAATACAATTATGATTTATGTGCCAATAATTATGGCAGTTCTTGGACTTTTGTTCATGGCAATTAAAAGATCTTGGGTGCTAAAACAAGACGCCGGAGACGGTAAAATGAAAGAGATTTCAGATTACATTTATGAAGGTGCTTTAGCATTCTTAAAAGCAGAATACAAATTATTAACTTTCTTCGTAATTGGAGCAAGTTTAATACTAGCAGGAATTTCTTTTGTAGTTCCTACTACACATATTTTAATTGTTGTTGCATTCATTTTTGGTGCTATTTTTTCTGCTTATGCAGGAAATATTGGAATGAAAATCGCTACTAAAACCAACGTAAGAACAACACAAGCTGCACGTTCTAGTTTGCCACAAGCCTTAAAAGTTTCTTTTGGCGGTGGAACGGTAATGGGGCTTGGAGTTGCTGGTTTAGCAGTTTTAGGATTAACCGCATTTTTCATTATCTTTTTCCATTATTTTATGAATGGAGTATGGGAATCTACAATGATAAATGGTGTAGAAAAATCTCCTACTGAGTTAATGACCATAGTTCTTGAAACATTAGCAGGTTTCTCTCTAGGAGCTGAATCTATTGCATTATTTGCTCGTGTGGGTGGTGGTATTTATACCAAAGCTGCCGATGTAGGTGCTGATTTAGTTGGTAAAGTAGAAGCAGGAATCCCAGAAGACGATCCTCGCAATCCAGCTACTATTGCTGATAATGTGGGAGATAACGTAGGTGACGTAGCAGGTATGGGAGCGGATTTATTCGGTTCGTATGTAGCAACGGTTTTAGCGGCTATGGTGTTAGGAAATTATGTAATTAAAGATATGGGAGGTAAAATTGATGATGCTTTTGGTGGTATCGGACCAATTTTATTACCAATGGCCATTGCAGGTTTTGGAATTTTATTCTCTATCATTGGAACCATGTTGGTAAAAATTTCAAGTGATGATGCTAAAGAAGCACAAGTTCAAGGTGCGTTAAACAAAGGAAATTGGGTTTCAATTATATTAACAGCTATTTCTTGTTATTTCTTAGTTGACTATTTACTACCAGCCAAAATGCAAATGGAATTTTATGGAGAAGGCTTAATTGCTGTTTCTTCTATGCGTGTTTTCTTTGCAACACTAGTTGGTTTAGTAGTTGGTGGAGTTATTTCATCAGTAACAGAATATTATACAGGATTAGGAACAAAACCAGTATTGGCAATTGTACAAAAATCATCTACAGGTGCGGGAACTAACGTAATCGCTGGTTTAGCTACAGGTATGATATCTACTTTCCCAACCGTTTTATTATTCGCAGCAGCAATTTGGGCTTCGTATGCTTTTGCAGGTTTTTATGGTGTAGCTTTAGCCGCTTCTGCAATGATGGCAACAACAGCTATGCAATTAGCAATCGATGCATTCGGACCTATTTCTGATAACGCAGGAGGAATTGCTGAAATGAGTGAATTACCAAAAGAAGTTCGTACTCGTACAGATATTTTAGATTCAGTTGGAAATACAACAGCTGCAACAGGTAAAGGTTTTGCAATCGCTTCTGCTGCGTTAACATCGTTAGCTTTATTTGCTGCTTATGTTACGTTTACAGGTATTGATGGTATTAATATCTTCAAAGCGCCAGTATTAGCAATGTTATTCGTTGGAGGTATGATTCCAGTAGTGTTCTCTGCATTAGCAATGAATTCTGTTGGAAAAGCTGCAATGGATATGGTATATGAAGTACGTCGTCAGTTCAAAGAAATTCCAGGAATTATGGAAGGAACGGGCAAACCAGAATATGGTAAATGTGTGGAAATTTCAACTAAAGCTGCGTTACGCGAAATGATGTTACCAGGTATTTTAACGATTGGTTTCCCAATTGCAATTGTTCTTTTAGGAAAATTAGTATATGCTGATGATAATCAATTAATCGCTGAAATGTTAGGTGGTTATATGGCTGGAGTTACGGTTTCAGGTGTACTGTGGGCGGTATTCCAAAACAATGCTGGTGGAGCTTGGGACAACGCTAAAAAATCATTCGAAGCAGGTGTTGAAATCAATGGAGAAATGACATACAAAGGGTCTGATGCGCATAAAGCAGCTGTAACTGGAGATACTGTTGGAGATCCATTCAAAGATACTTCTGGTCCATCAATGAATATTTTAATCAAATTAACGTGTTTAATTGGATTGGTAATCGCACCTATATTAGGAGGTCATGCTGAAGGAACCAAAAAAGAAATAAAATGTACCGTTATTGAAATGCATGGAAAATGTACTTCAGACATGGGAAAATGCGACATGACAAAATGCGCTACAATGACAAAAGATGAATGTGCAAAAATGTGTGATTCATTAGGCTGTTCTGCTGAAGAAAAAGCAATGTGTATGGCTCATTATGATGCGAATGGTAAATTCATTGGAAAAGAAGAAGAAAAATCATGTTGTTCAAAAGATTCAGACAAAAATGTAAAAGTTGAAATTAAAAATGTAAACGGAAAAGCAAAAGCCACAGTAACTACATCTGAAAAAGGCAATGTAAATGTTCAAATTTTTGAAGGATCACTAGACGAAGTAAAAGCTAAAGTAGAAGGATTGAAATAGTTTTCTACATCAATTATAATAAAAGCCTCAGAAATGAGGCTTTTTTTTATGTAATTTATTTGTATATTTATCCTGTACATAAATAAATACACATGAAAATAATCTATTCGTTTCTATTATTTTTTCTATTCTCATTGAGCTTTTCTCAAACAGATATTGCAATTATTCCAAAACCGCAAGACGTATTTTTAAAAAAATCTAGTTTTTATATTACTCCCAAAACATGCATTCAAGCTGATGCAAATTCCTTTGAAGCAAGTTATCTTAAAGAAGCTATAAAAACACAAACCGAATTAAATTTAAACATCAATTCAACAAATAGCTCAAAATCCATTCAGCTAGTATTAGAAGTGCCCAATTCTAGTAATTTCAATAAAGAACACTATGAATTAGTTGTTTCCAATTCAAAAATTACCATTTCGGCTTTTACTAATCAAGGTCTTTTTTATGGCATTCAAACGCTATTGCAACTTATTCCATTTGAAAAAAAGAACAAAATTGCCGTTCCAGGTTTAAAAATAATCGATACACCCATGTATGCTTGGCGTGGCATGCATCTTGATGTTTGCAGACACTACTTCCCTATCACGTTTATCAAAAAATACATTGATTATTTAGCGCATTATAAAATGAATACCTTTCATTGGCATTTAACCGAAGATCAAGGTTGGCGCATCGAAATTAAAAAATATCCCAAGCTAACAGAGATTGGCGCATGGCGAAATGGCTCCATGACAGGAAAATACAGCGACCAAAAATTTGATGACATAAAATATGGAGGCTATTACACCCAAGAAGAAATTAAAGAAGTAGTCGCTTACGCATCACAACGACACATAACAATTATTCCTGAAATTGAGATGCCTGGACATTCACTTGCTGCATTGGCTGCTTATCCCGAATTATCTTGTACGGGTGGAACCTTTGAAGTAGGAAAAAAATGGGGCGTTTTCGATGATGTATATTGCCCTAAAGAAGAAACTTTTACGTTTTTAGAAAATGTGCTGTCCGAAGTAATGGCTTTATTTCCTTCTGAATACATTCATATTGGTGGTGATGAATGCCCAAAAACAAGATGGAAATCCTGTTCGCATTGTCAAAAACTAATGCAAGAAAAAGGATTGAAAGACGAGCATGAATTACAGAGTTATTTTATCCAACGAATCGAAAAATTTGTAAATAGTAAAGGTCGAAAAATTATTGGTTGGGATGAGATTCTAGAAGGCGGATTAGCACCAAATGCAGCTGTTATGAGCTGGCGCGGAACCGAAGGTGGAATTGCAGCTGCCAAACAAAAACATTTTGTAGTGATGACACCCGGCTCACATTGTTACTTTGATCATTACCAAGGAAAAGCAGAAAACGAACCATTAGCCATTGGTGGATTTACATCTTTGGAAAAAGTATATAATTTTAATCCTATGCCTGACGAACTCAATGCAGAAGAAAGAAAGTATATTTTAGGTGCACAAGCAAATGTTTGGACAGAATACATTATTACTACAGAACAAGTTGAATATATGATTATGCCAAGAATGTCCGCGCTGGCTGAAGTTTTATGGGGAACCGCAAAACCAGAAAATTATCTTGATTTTAAAACCCGTTTACAAGCACAAGAAAATTGGCTAAAAAACAACAACATCAATTATAGAAAAACTTCTTTCACAGAATAAAATAACATGACTAATAGACGAAATTTTTTAAAGAAAACCGCTTTAGCCACGGCTGGATTGGCGCTTGCAAGTTTCAAAAACGCGACTGAAACGGCTGAAAATAAAATTGAATTAAAACCTTCACAAAAACCAATTGTTCTTTCTACATGGAATTTTGGAATTAAAGCAAACGAAGCCGCATGGGAAATTTTAAGCAAAAATGGACGTGCTTTAGATGCCGTAGAAGCGGGTGTAAAAATTCCAGAAGGCGATCCAAATGAACGCAGCGTAGGTTATGGCGGCCGTCCTGATAGAGATGGTAAGGTAACACTTGATGCTTGTATTATGGACGAATTTTCAAATATTGGCTCAGTAGCTTGTTTGGAACACATCAAACACCCTATTTCTGTCGCCCGTGCGGTTATGGAAAAAACACCACACGTGATGCTGGTCGGAAAAGGAGCATTACAATTTGCCCTTTTACAAGGATTTAAAAAAGAAAATTTATTAATTGAAGAATCCGAAAAAGAATGGAAAGATTGGTTAAAAACCAGCCAATACAAACCCATTGCAAATATCGAAAACCACGACACCATCGGAATGATTGCTTTAGATGCAAATGGAAATTTATCAGGTGCGTGTACAACCAGCGGCATGGCATTTAAAATGCACGGTCGTGTAGGCGATTCTCCAATTATTGGTGCGGGGTTATACGTAGATAATGAAATTGGTGCTGCAACTGCAACAGGGCACGGCGAGGAAGTCATTCGAATTACAGGATGCCATTTGGTGGTAGAATTAATGCGACAAGGTTTGTCTCCTCAAAAAGCTTGTGAAGAAGCGGTAATGCGAATTGTAAAACTAACTAAAAATCGAGGCAAAGAATTAAAAGACATTCAAGTTGGATTTATTGCTTTGAATAAAAAAGGAGAATATGGCTCCTATTGTATACAAGGCGGTTTCAATTATGCCGTTCATGATGCAACTGGAAATAAATTAATAGATGCTAATTACTTTTTGAAATAATTTATGAAACTACTTTTTTTAATGTTTGGCTTGATTTTTTTTAGTTGTGAAATTAAAAACAAAGAGATTATTACTGAAACTAATAAGTTAGAAGAAACGTCAGAAGAGAAACAGAGTTTCTATGTAGGTGATATTAATAACGATAAAGTTCAAGATACGGCATTCGTAAATTTCAATCAACAAAACGAATATAGTGATATGATAATTAGTTTTTCAAATAGTATTCCTGAAATAGAATTGGGACAAAGTTTTGGTGTATTTATCAAAAAAACTGAAGATTTGAATTTTGATGGAGCCAATGAAATCATTATTTTTTCAAGAACACACGAAGGTTGGTGGAATTATATTTCCGTTTGGTCTTTTCATAATAATAAATGGAAAGAACTTAAAAAAACAATGGGATTTGTTTCAGATCATAAGGATTTTGAAAATAGAATTGTAAAAGATAAAAATCAATATTATTTAATTGGTGAGGATAAATGGAATGAAGATGAAAATGGTAATTTTAAAAAAGTGAAAATAAAAATCTAGTAATGAAGCATATAGAAATCGCTTGTTTCAATCTCGAATCTGCATTACTAGCTCAAAAAGCGGGTGCCGATAGAGTCGAATTGTGTGCTAATATTTCAGATGATGGAACTACACCGTCAACCGAAATTATTCAACAAGCTCGAAAAAATCTAACTATCGATTTATATATAATGATTCGTCCTAGAGGCGGGAATTTCGTTTACTCAAAAGCAGAATTAGAGCATATGAAATTGGAAATCGAAACTATCAAGAAACTTGGCATTAACGGATTTGTTTTTGGGATTTTGAATAAAGATAAAACTATTAATATCGAACAAAATAAAGCTTTAGTTGAATTGGCAAAACCATTTCCATGTACTTTTCACAGAGCTTTTGATGCTGTTGCTAAGTATGAACAAGCTTTGGAAGATGTTATTACTTGCGGATTTTCAACACTATTAACTTCAGGTACATTTTCTAATGTTATGGAAGGAAAAGAAGTCTTGAAAAAATTAGTTAAACAAGCAAAAAATCGCATCGAAATTATGCCAGGTGGCGGCTTGCGTTCAACCAATATTTCAGAATTGAATCAAACCGTCAATGCAAATTGGTATCATTCATCTGCTATAACCGATGGAACAGAAATTGCAAATTCGAATGAAATTATCGAACTGAAGAATAAACTGCAATCTTAAATTAACTTATGTGCCTTATATGTTTAAAAAATAAAATTCAAAAATCGTTCATTAAAAGAGATTCCTAGCGGAATGACAAATTTAGGGGTAAAAAAACTTTTATTAACTTCTTTAATTTGACGCTTTCAATTTCATAACTTATATGACTTTTATGTTTAAAAAAATATTCTTGTTTTTGATTATAGTTTGTTGTTCGGTTTCAGCACAGACTTCCTATCGCAATTTGTCGACTGAAAACTGGACATTCAATAAGCAAAACGAAACAAAAAAACATAAGGCAACTATTCCCGGTACCGTTCACACCGATTTATATGAAAATCAATTAATTCCTGATCCATTTTACGGAGCCAATGAAAAACAATTGCAATGGATTGAAAATGAAAATTGGGAATACGAATCCACTTTTTCATTATCTGAAAAAGAAATTTCCAATGAAAATATCGAATTAGAATTTGATGGTTTAGACACTTATGCTACTATTTATATTAATGGGAAACTGATTTTAGAAGCGAATAATATGTTTCGAAAATGGACAATTTCAGCGAAAAATCATCTTAAAAAAGGAAAAAATCATTTAAAAATTGTATTTCTATCAGCCGTTCAAAAAGGAAAAGTAGAAGCTTCAAAACTACCTTATACGTTACCTGAAAAAGAACGTGTTTTTGTAAGAAAAGCACAATATCAATTTGGATGGGATTGGGGTCCACGATTTGTAACCGCTGGCATTTGGAAAAAAGTACAATTGAAATTTTGGAATTCAGCCAAAATTGAAAATATAAAATACCGCCAGGTTGAGCTGAATAACCAAAATGCCCTTTTAGAATTTACAACTGAAATTTGTGTTTCGGAAGTAAAAACAATTCAACTAAAAATTAATGAAAAATTAGAAACATTTCATCTTAAAAAAGGAACGAATAAAGTAAAAATGCATTATGAAATTTCGAACCCAAAACGCTGGTGGTGTAATGGTTTAGGGTTTCCACATCAATATGAATTTCATTTTTCATTGGAACAAAGTCGAAAAATCATAGATAACAAAGAACTTAAAATAGGTTTACGAACCATTGAATTAGTGCAAGATAAAGATGAATTTGGCACAAGCTTTTATTTCAAATTAAACGGCAAACCAGTTTTTATGAAAGGGGCAAATTATATTCCGCCAGACAGTTTTTTGCCAAACCAAACATCAACAAATTATCAGCAACTCATTCAAAACGCGAGAAAAGCCAATATGAATATGATTCGTGTTTGGGGCGGTGGCGTGTATGCCGATGACGAATTTTACGATGCTTGTGATGCCAATGGAATTTTAGTTTGGCAAGATTTTATGTTTGCTTGCGCGATGTATCCGGGTGATGAAAAATTTATAGAAAACATAAAACAAGAAGTCATAGACAATGTAAATCGTTTACAAAACCATCCAAGTATTGCACTTTGGTGCGGCAATAATGAGAATGATGAAGGGTGGCACAATTGGGGTTGGCAAAAACAATTTAATTATTCAAAAGCCGATTCGACTCAAATTTGGAACGATTACAAAAAAGTATTTCATGAAATGATTCCACAAACATTAGATAGTCTTTTATCCAAAGAAAAAAATCTGTATTGGCCTTCTTCACCTTCAATTGGTTGGGGTAGAAAAGAAAGTTTAACACAAGGCGATTCGCATTATTGGGGCGTTTGGTGGGGCAAAGAACCGTTTGAAATGTATGAGAAAAAAGTAGGACGATTTATGAGCGAATATGGATTTCAAAGTATGCCAAATTTAGAAACGTTTCAAAAAGTAATTGCTAAAGAAGATTTTAATTTTACTTCAAAAGCGTTTAAAAATCATCAAAAACATCCTACTGGTTTTGAAACAATTACAGAATACATGACCCGAGATTTTCCTGTGCCAACTTCTATGGAAAAATACAATTATGTTTCGCAATTACTACAAGCTCATGGAATGAAAATCGCAATTGAAGCGCACCGATTAGCGAAACCCTATTGCATGGGATCTTTATATTGGCAATTAAACGATTGTTGGCCTGTGACTTCATGGAGTACTTTGGATTATTACGGCAATTGGAAAGCGGCGCATTACCAAGTCAAAGAAAGTTTTGCTCCGATATTTTTAGCGGTAACAGAAAATGAGAATGGATTTTCCATAATAGGAAGTAACGATAATCTAGAAGCAATATCTGGAACTTTAGCTGCTAAATTGATTGATTTTTCTGGAAAAGAACTTTGGACTGCTTCAAAAGAATGTACTTTGGACGTAGAAAAAAATACAACTTGTATGCAGATTTCGAATGTTGATTTGCCAAAATTCAAAAAAGAAAAAACGGTATTAGCTTTAGCATTTACGAGTAATCATAAAAAAACCGTTGCGTATCATTATTTTGTAAAACCTAAAGAGTTACAACTTGAAAAACCAACTATTGAAATTAATATTGTAGGCGAAACACTTATCGAACTTAAAACAAATACACTTGCAAAAAATGTGTATTTAGAAGCAAATAGTGCTTTTTTTGAAGAAAACTATTTTGATTTAGTGCCCGGAATTCCAAAAATCATTAAGACGCAAAAACCAACTCAAGAAACTAAGATATTTTCTTTATTTGATGCCATGAATGAATAAAGCATAAAAAACGCCTCAATTGAGGCGTTTAAATTTTTTAAAATAATCCGTGTATTTCAGCGTCAATTTTTTGAATAATAGTCCCCAAATCTTCGGGATTATTTAAATAATCCATATTATCTACATCAATTATGACTAATTTTCCTTTGTCATACGTTTGAATCCACGCTTCATATCTTTCATTCAATCGACTCAAATAATCAATAGAAATAGAGTTTTCATAATCTCTACCTCGTTTATGTATTTGATTGACCAAATTTGGAATTGAACTTCGTAAGTAAATCAATAAATCTGGTGGCCCTACTAAATCTTCCATTAAATCAAATAAAGATTTATAGTTTGTATAATCTCTATTTGTCATGAGTCCCATAGCGTGAAGATTGGGTGCAAAAATAAAAGCATCTTCATAAATGGTTCTATCTTGAATAGTATTTTTTCCTGATTTTCTCATATCTAAAATTTGTCTAAATCGACTATTCAAGAAAAATATTTGTAAGTTGAAACTCCATCGTTCCATTTGGTGATAAAAATCATCTAAATACGGATTATCTTCCACATCTTCAAAATGAGCTTCCCATTTAAAATGTTTAGATAATAATTTTGTTAAAGTCGTTTTTCCGGCACCAATGTTTCCTGCAATCGCTATATGCATTTATTGAGTTTTTAATTTATAGTTTGTTAGTAATGAGTTTGTAAAAATAGCTAAAATTCCATTTTGATAGAAAATTTTTTTAATCATTTTTTTCGTACTACCTAAAGCAAATACTTGTCCCTTCTTTGCAAGTAACACATATAACTGCTCATTTTTGGTAAAAAACAGCTCTTTTTCTGTGATAAAAATAGTAGCAGCAGCATCTTCTACTTCTCCTAAATAAATTATTTTTCCAAATTTATCTATTTGAAACCATTCATTATTTTGATTTACCCAAACTAAAAAATTATAATTTGAATAGATATATTTAATGGGCGATGTCATTACGGGAGAAATCCACCGTATGGTAGCTGTTGAAAAATTATAGAGTCCCATTTTTTGCGTTAGACTATCTAAAAACCAACATTCGTTTTGAGAAGCAGGCTTAACAAAATCAACCACTATATCTTTAAATAGTATTGTTTGGATTTCATTAAATTGATTGTCTAACACAACAATTTTGTTTGTGTTTTTAAAAAATAAAAGGGTATGTAATGCATTAAAACATTCTACTTGTGAAAGCTTACCTCCTAAGTTTGAAGTATATAAAAATGTATTTGTTGGGGTTACTTTATAAATCGTATTTTGAGTTGAAAAATACTTATTTTGCACTGCATCTTGCCCCCAATATTCATCAAAATCTACCGTAACACTATCTTGCAAAATTAGCTGAAAAGATTGCGCTTGAAGCATCAGAGAAAAACAACAAAAAATTAAATATTTAATCATATAAACAATATTAACACAAAAATAACAAAAATGAGTGTAACTATTTCATTATTTTATAGTCTAACAAGCAAAAAACACCATTTAGTATGAAAAAAATAGTTTTCGTTATTTTAAGCTTAACAGGTTTTACCGCCTTAGCACAAAAAGACTTTCAAGGTATGGCAGTGTATGAATCTAAAACTTCAACCGCTGAATTTGCTAAAAACTTTGAAGGAAATAAAGATATTACTCCAGAAATGAAAACTCAAATTATGGAAAGAATGAAAAAAGCATTCGAAAAAACGTTCATTTTAAATTTTGATAAATCGGCGTCTATTTATAAAGAAGAAGAAAAATTAGATGCTCCAGGCCAAGGAGGGGGTATGCGCATGATGACCTCTATGATGGGTGGCGGTGGCACGTATTACAAAAATGTAAAAGAAAAAACATATACGGTAGACAAAGAAGTTTTTGGAAAAGAGTTTTTAATTAAAGATTCTTTGCCAAAATATGAATGGGTATTGTCTCAAGAAACAAAAAAAATTGGTGATTATACTTGTTTTAAAGCAACGGCAATAACACAACCTAGCAAAACTGATTTCAGAAACTTTAGAAGAAAAGAAGAAAAAAAAGACGAAGAAAAAACTGAAACTACTAGTAAAGAAGGTGAAACAAAAACAGATACTGAAAAAGTTAAAAAAACAAATTTTTTAGACGAAGTTAATTTACCAAAAGAAATTACTATTACGGCTTGGTATTGTCCTGAAATCCCAATTAATCAAGGACCTGAAGGCTATTGGGGGTTACCTGGATTAATTATGGAAGTAAATGATGGAAAAACGAATATTCTTTGCTCTAAACTAGCACTTAACATCAAAGAAAAAGTAGAAATTAAAGCCCCAACAAGTGGCGATAAAGTAACTCAAAAAGAATTTGACGACACCATACTAAAAAAAATGGAAGAGTTTAGAGAAATGGGTGGCGGTCCTGGTGGAAGAGGTAGTATGCAATTTAGAATGGGGAGATAAATTAAATAATAAAAGTCGCTTTAGGGCGACTTAAATTTGAAGTAACATGAAAAAACTTATACTGATATTTGCCTTTATCTTTTCAGGAGTAGTAAGCGCACAAAATATTAAACTAGAAGGAACAGTAAAAGATGCGTCTGGTGCTGTAATAGAAACAGCAAACGTAATGGCTATCAATCAAACTACAAAAGCCATGGACGCCTATAACATTACAAATGACAAAGGTAAATTTTCATTAAATCTAAAGCCAAATACCGAATATCTTATAAAAGCAGGATACATTGGTTATGCTCCTTTTGAGAAAAAAATTACAACGGCAAACCAAAACATTTCACTTGAAATAGCTTTGAAAGAAAACAATGAAATTGAAGCTGTTGAAATTGTAAAAGAAATGCCTGTAACCATTAAAGGTGATACCATAATTTATAATTCAGATTCGTTCACTAATGGAACAGAAAAAAAATTAGAAGACGTTTTAAAGAAGCTGCCGGGTGTTGAAGTTAACAAAGACGGAGAAATTGAAGTTGAGGGCAAAAAAGTACAGAAAGTCATGGTTGAAGGAAAAGACTTTTTCGATGGAGACACTAAAATTGCCACAAAAAATATCCCTGCAGATGCTTTAGATAAAATTCAAGTACTTAGGAATTATAATGAAGTTTCTAATTTGAAAGGTCTTGAAAATAATGAAGAAAATGTAGCGATAAATATTAAACTAAAAGCGGGTAAAAAGAATTTTTGGTTTGGAGATGTAACTGCTGGCGGAGGTTTTAGCAACAAATTAGATCGTCATATATTTAACCCCAAATTATTCTTTTATAGCCCAAAATACAGTGTAAACGTTATTGGTAACCTTAATAATATTGGAGAATTACCTTTAACCATGCAAGATTATTTCAAATTTACTGGCGGGTTTAAAAATATGACTCGTAAAAGCGGAAGTACTTTTAATGTTTCTTCAAATGATTTAGGGATCATGGGAATGCGAAATAATCGTGCTAAAGAAATAGATGCAAAGTTTGGCGCTGCTAACTTCAGTTATAATCCTTCAAAAGCATGGACAATTAGTGGATTTGGAATTTATTCCTACAACAAAACAAATTTGCTTACTGAAAACATTTACAATCGTGTAGATCAATTCAATGGCACACCCACTACAGTTACTGAAAACAAAACAGATAAATCCTTACAAAGCACCGATTTAGGTTTGTTCAAAATAAGTTCTAGTTATGTCCCTTCAACAAAAGTTCATTTTGATTATGATGCTTTGATAAAAACTTCTAATCAACTGGAAAATCAAAGTACAGTTTCAAGTTTACAAGGCGATATTTATACGGTGAAAAAACAAAAACCGTTAGCAATAAATCAAAATTTGAATTACTATTACACACTTAATGATAAAAATGTTTTCTCTTTTGAAATGCAAAATTTATTTCAAGAAGAAGACCCACTTTATCAGGCTAATCTAGCAAAGTTGAATGGACAAGGAATTCCCGTTTTTTCTATTTTTCAACAATTAAATGGATACAATACAAGCCAAACACGAAATGATGGCAATCAAAACAGACTTGTTAAAACAAATAAAACAGATACTAAATTAGATTATTATTACATGGTTACCCCAAAAAGCAACATTAATGTGACTTTAGGAAACACCTATTCGTATCAAAATTTTAATTCTTCAATTTATCAAATTTTAGATAACGGAACAACCAATAATCTTACTGCTCCGGAAAACAACAACCAAGTTACGTATAAATTTAATGATGTATTTTTAGGCTTACACTATAAATTTATGACCGGAAAATTTACATTTAATCCTGGTTTTACTATTCATCAATTTAACACAGCTGACACTCAACTTAACTCATCTCACAAAATGAGTTTCAATAGATTTTTACCAGATGTATATGCACTTTGGCAAATTAAAAAATCACAAACACTTACATACAACTATTCCATGAGTAATAGTTTTACAGATATTAATAAATTAGCTCAAGGCTATGTGTTTTCTAATTATAATAGCTTGTTTAGTGGAAATAGATTTTTAGAAAATTCATTATCTCACGTGCATTCTTTACGTTTCTTTAAATATAGTATGTTTAATTTTGAAAATATTTTCGCCAATTTAACCTATACTAAACAAGTTAATACAATAACCAATAAAGCATTATTAACTGGTGTAAATCAAGTATCTTCTTCTGTGAATATGCCTTCAAATTTTCCAAATGAATCTTTATCTGGTTTTGGAAGTTATGGGCGTTCATTTTTAAGATATTTCAAAGCAGATGTTAATGCGCAACTTTCTTGGGCAAAAAATAACAATATTCGTATCTTACCAGATAATGATACTGATCCAACTAACAATCCTGCTCAATATCAAACAACAAAATCTTTTACACAAAATTATGGTTTCAGTTTTTCTACAAATCTTAAAAACTTACCTAATTTAGAATTCAATTATGACTATACTATTAATGATTTTCAAAGTCAAGTTTATTATGTAGATAATCCTTCTATTACCTTAGAGTATTATTTTTTAGATGCTTTCTCTTTTACATCTGAATATAGTTTTTACCATAATAGAAATAAAGCAAAAACAGTTAATACAGAATATGATTTTCTTACCGCTTCGTTAAGCTATAAAAAGAAAGACAGTAAATTTGAATATAAAATCAATGCTACAAATTTATTAAATACAACAAGTATTAATGACAGTAGTTTCAATGCTCTGGGGGGTTCTACAAACTTCTCGAGTTATTACGTACAGCCACGTTATTTAATATTTAGTCTAAAATATAATTTATAAAAAAAGCGGGGTTTTAAAACTCCGCTTTTTTATTATTTTACATTCCCGTTCGTATAGCTTCTACCGGGTCTAATCTTGAGGCAGAAATAGCGGGAATAATTCCAGCAATTAACCCAATAAAGATTGCTAATCCTGACCCAATTAATACATTAGTAAAACTAAGTACAAAATCAAAATCGACGGCATACGTAAGCACTATTGCAATAAGCCAAACTAGAAACATGCCTATAATACCTCCAAATAGAGATAAAATAACAGCTTCAAACAAAAACTGAAACAATATAAATTTATTTTTTGCACCAAGTGCTTTTTGAATACCAATTAAATTTGTGCGTTCCTTTACAGAGACAAACATAATATTAGCAATTCCAAAACCTCCTACTAATAACGAAAAACCACTCAATACCCATCCCGCAACATTCATTTGTCCTGTAATATTTTCAATAAAATCAGTAAATCCAGACAACACATTAATGAAAAAATTATTAATATCATCTGGTTTCAAGCCTCTATATGAACGAAGTTTTTGTGTTAATTCAGCCTTCAATTCTTCAATATCTATCCCTTTTTCAGGTTTTATTAAAATAGCAGGCGTAAACGATTTATTGTTATCTCCATACATTTTTCGTAAAAAGTTTACCGGAAAAAACACCGCAATATCATTACTATCTCCAAAAGTGTCTTGGCCTTGTTTTTTTAATACCCCAATAACCTTAAAACGCTGTCCATATAAACGAATCTGCTTACCTATTGGATCATTTGTTTCAAACAATCCTTCGGCAACATCACTTCCAATAACAATAACCGGAACCCCCGAATTAGATTCTGATTCATTAAACAAACGTCCTTTTTCTATTGTAAAAGGTTCAATATCAAAAAATTCGTTAGTTGATGGTTTTACTCGTATTGACGTTACTATATTATCTCCATATTTAATACTTTCATTTCGAGTAAACATATTATAAGACATTTGATCAACGCCAGATAAATTTCTTTTTAAATATTGGTACTCTTCATATTTAACTTGTGGAAATTGATCTCTTTTCCATTGCTCTACATCTGTTGGGCCAAAAGAATATTTAAACAAATAAATGGTATTTTTATCCATACCGCTTATACTGCTTTCAATATTTTTTTTCATAGAATCTACCGCAGCTAAAACAGCAATAATAGAAAAAATACCTATTGTGACACCTAATAAAGACAATAAGGTTCGCAATTTATTGTTACGTAATGCATTCAATGCAAAACTCAAACTTTCTTTTAGTAATCTAATATATAATAACATAATTCATTTGGCTTACTCTATAAGTAGCTATTGTTTAAAAGTTGTTACAACTTTATAATAACTTATTCTTTGTACATTTGACTGTTTAAAATTGTATAATTACTTTTGCAGTGTAATAAACAAAACTTAACTACTAAAAAAGCAGAAACAACTAACTTTTTGCTGAAAACAACAACACAATGACAAATTTAAAAAAAATTAATGCCGCTTTAATCTCTGTATTTGACAAAACAGGATTAGAACCAATTGTAAAAGCACTTCATCAAAACAACGTAACACTTTATTCTACAGGCGGAACAGAAATTTTTATCAAAGAATTAGGTATTCCTGTTGTAGCCGTTGAAGACATTACCTCCTACCCATCTATACTAGGAGGAAGAGTGAAAACGTTGCATCCAAAAATTTTCGGTGGTATTTTAAACAGACAAGATCACGAAGGTGATGTAGCACAAATGCAAGAATTTGACATTCCTCAAATAGACTTAGTTATTGTAGATTTATATCCATTTGAAAAAACAGTGGCTTCTCAAGCTAGTGAACCCGAAATTATTGAAAAAATAGATATTGGAGGTATTTCACTAATTAGAGCTGCTGCAAAAAATTTCAAAGACACAGTTATTGTGGCTTCTGTTCAAGAATATGCTGAATTTTTGAATTTTTATACTGAAAACAATGGATTTACTTCTATAGAACAAAGACGTTTACTTGCTACAAAAGCATTTCATATTTCTTCAAATTATGACAGTGCCATTTTTACTTATTTCAATGAAGATGCAACGTATTTAAAAGTAAGCGAATCAAATGGTCAAGTTTTGCGTTATGGTGAAAACCCTCATCAAAAAGGGTTTTTCTTTGGAAACTTTGAAGCTATGTTTACCAAAATTAATGGTAAAGAACTGTCTTACAATAATTTATTAGACGTGGATGCCGCCGTAAATCTTATTAATGAATTTAAAAATGATGCGCCTACATTTGCCATTCTTAAGCACAATAATGCGTGTGGAATAGCAACACGTCAAACAATGAAAGAAGCTTATTTAGAAGCCCTAGCAGGCGATCCCACTTCAGCTTTTGGAGGCGTATTAATTGCTAATAGCAAAATTGATTACGATACGGCCGAAGAAATTAACAAGCTATTTTGTGAAGTTGTTATTGCTCCTGCTTATGATGAAGATGCAATAGAAGTATTAGAAGAAAAGAAAAACAGAATTATTTTAATACTAAACGACGTTAACTTACCAGAAAAACAAATTAGAACTTGCTTAAATGGTTTACTTGTTCAAGATAAAGACAACGTTACCGATTCGGCAGAAATTTTAAAAACCGCAACAAAAGTTGGTCCTACCGAAGAAGAGATTGAAGATTTGTTATTTGCTTCAAAAATATGCAAACACACCAAATCAAACACAATTGTTCTCGCAAAAAACAAACAGCTTTGTGCATCAGGTACAGGTCAAACTTCAAGAGTTGACGCATTGAAACAAGCCATTGAAAAAGCACAATCATTTGAATTTGATTTAACAGGCGCTGTAATGGCAAGCGATGCGTTTTTTCCATTTCCAGATTGTGTAGAAATAGCAAAAAATGCTGGAATTACAGCAGTTATTCAACCAGGAGGTTCTATCAAAGACGAATTAAGCATCAATTATTGCGATGCAAATAACATGTCAATGGTATTCACTGGAATTAGACATTTCAAGCATTAATAAACGAACAAAACAACCTGTTTTTACAAATGCATTAAGACTTTTTGTTTTAATGCATTTTTATTTTAAAATATCCCAAATAATTTTCCTATTTTTGTCTGTTGAATAATTCAATTATACACTAACCCTATTTATAAAGCATATGGGATTTTTTGATTTCATGACTGAGGACATTGCAATTGACCTTGGAACCGCAAATACGTTAATCATTCACAATGATAAAGTTGTTGTTGACAGCCCTTCTATAGTAGCTCGAGACAGAATTTCTGGTAAAATTATAGCCTTCGGAAAAGAAGCTAATTTGATGCAAGGGAAAACACACGAAAACATCAAAACAATTAGACCTTTGAAAGATGGTGTAATTGCTGATTTTGATGCATCTGAAAAAATGATTAGCATGTTTATCAAAAGTATTCCTGCTTTAAAGAAAAAATTATTTACACCAGCTTTACGAATGGTAATTTGTATTCCTTCAGGAATTACTGAAGTGGAAATGCGTGCCGTAAAAGAATCTGCTGAACGTGTAAATGGTAAGGAAGTTTATCTAATACACGAACCAATGGCAGCTGCTATCGGTATTGGGGTAGATATTATGCAACCAAAAGGAAATATGATTGTGGACATAGGTGGTGGTACTTCAGAAATTGCTGTTATTGCTTTAGGTGGTATTGTATGTGATAAATCAGTAAAAGTAGCAGGTGACGTATTTACAGATGACATTATCTACTATATGAGAACACAACACAACTTGTTTGTGGGTGAAACAACAGCTGAAAAAGTTAAAATTCAAATTGGAGCCGCTATAGAAGATTTAGACACCCCGCCAGACGATATGTCTGTTGAAGGACGTGACTTACTTACTGGTAAACCAAAACAAGTAGAAGTGTCTTATAGAGAAATCGCAAAAGCACTTGATAAATCTATCCAACGTATCGAAGATGCAATTATGGAAACGTTATCACAAACTCCTCCAGAATTAGCAGCAGATATTTACAATACTGGAATTTACTTAGCAGGCGGTGGTTCTATGCTAAGAGGCTTAGACAAACGTATTTCTCTTAAAACAGATTTACCGGTTTACATTGCTGAAGACCCGCTAAGAGCGGTAGTAAGAGGAACAGGAATGGCCTTAAAAAACCTAAACATGTATAGAAACATTTTAATTAAATAATCTTTAATTAATGCAGCAAATTATTTATTTCTTGATAAAAAACAGCTATAGATTGCTGTTTTTGCTGCTTCTAAGCATTTCATTAGTGCTTACTATACAATCGCATTCTTATCATAGAAGTGAATATATCAATTCTGCTAATTCTTTGTCCGGGTATACCTATACTCAAATTAGCAACATTAAGGAATATTTTGGACTACGTGCTAAAAACGAAGAATTAGCTCAAGAAAATGCTCGCTTAAAACAAATTCTATTCAATAAAAAGGATACGGTTTTAAATGGAAAAATTAAAGTCCCAAATATTCTTTCAGATTTCACAGTATTACAAGCGCGTGTGATTAAAAACTCTTATGATAAACAAGAAAATTTTTTAACACTTGATCGTGGTAGTTTAAAAGGTATTCATAGTGACATGGCAGTAATCAATGATCGAGGAGTTGTGGGAATTGTAGATAAGACTACAAAAAACTTTGCTACGGTAATTAGCATTTTGCACACCAACAATCCTATGAATGGAAAAATTAAAAATTCTAATCATTTTGGTTCAATCACGTGGGATGGAAAAAATGCGGGGTATGTACAACTTATCGATGTACCAAAACTAGCAACACTTAAAAAAGGGGATAGTATTGTTACGGGCGCACAATCTTATATTTTTCCAGAAAATATTCCGATTGGCAAAATTGACAAAATTTTTATAGATAAAAACACCAATAAATTTGTAATCAATGTACGTTTATTTAACGATATGACAAATCTTGGTTATGTGTACATTGTTGAGAATAAAAAGAAAAGAGAAAAAGAAATAGTAGAAGCTGCTTCTGAAAAAGGCACAACTAAATAATAATGAACAGTAATTTTATACTAAATATCATTCGTTTTTTTGTTTTGATTACACTTCAAGTAGTTGTGTTAAATCAAATCAATTTTGGTGGATGGATTAATCCGTATTTGTATGTGCTTTTTATTATTTTATACCCTATTAATTCGAATAAATTTGGTTTTATCGCTGCAAGTTTTGCCCTAGGTCTTTTGGTCGATATTTTTTCTGATAGTGGCGGTATACATGCTACAGCTTGTTTAATGCTCGCATACTTTAGACCTGTTTTTTTACGATTTGCATTTGGACTAAGTTATGAATATCAAACCATTAGAATTGCTGATAAACTAACCGTCGATCGTTTTACATTTATCATGACTTCTATTCTTTTTCACCATATTATATTGTTCACATTAGAACTATACAGATTAAGTTTATTTTTTAATATTATTTTACACACTATAGTAAGTACCCTATTTACATTTTTGATTTGTATTATTAGCATTTATTTAATTAAGTCAAATAAAAAATAAAATGAGAAAAACGTTTTTACCTACCTTAATCATTGTAGCTTCTGTTATACTCATTTTACGTCTTTTTTATTTACAAGTTATTGATGATACACTAAAAATAAAATCTGAAAATAATGCCATTAAAATAAAATATGATTTTCCTGAAAGAGGCTATATCTACGATCGTTACGGAAAATTATTAGTAGCTAATCAACCTTCTTATGATATCATGGTTGTTCCTAATGAAATTAAGCGTATAGATACGCTTGAGTTCTGTTCTATACTTGATATAACTAAGAAAGAATTTATAGAAAAAATTGAGAAAGCAAAAATCTATAGCCCCCGATTACCTTCATTATTTTTGGCACAATTGAATAAAATGGAATTTGCTGCTTTCCAAGAAAAAATTAGAAAGTATAACGGATTTTATATTCAAAAACGTTCATTACGTGAATATCAAGGAAAATTTGGCGCTAACGTCTTTGGATTTATTACACAAGTAAACGACAAAATTATTGACAAAAACCCTTATTATAAAAGTGGTGATTTAATTGGACGTCAAGGCGTAGAAGAAGCATATGAAGAAATTTTAAGAGGTCGAAAAGGGGTAAAATACATTCTAAAAGATAAACACAATAAAGAAATAGGTTCGTATAAGGAAGGTAAATTTGACACTATTTCACAACAAGGAAGTGACATCACGTTATCTATTGACGGCGCCTTACAACAATATGGCGAAGAATTAATGGTAAACAAACGAGGAGGTATTGTTGCAATAGAACCAAAAACTGGGGAAATACTAGCACTAGTAACCGCTCCTTCTTATGACCCAGCAGTATTAGTGGGAAGACAAAGGTCAAAAAATTATACTAAATTATACAATGATTCAATAGCTAAACCTTTGTTTGACAGAGGCCTATTAGCAGAATACCCACCAGGCTCACCATTTAAAATATTAACCGGATTAGTGGGGCTACAAGAAAATGTAGTTACACCAGAAACTTCATTTATGTGTCACCATGGTTTTTCATATGGTAGAGGAGCTTTTATGAAATGTCACTGCCCTGGGGGTGTAATAAAACTACACAATGGTATTTATAAGTCATGTAATGCCTATTTTGCTAATGTATATAAAAGAACTATAGAAAAATATAACAAACCAAAAGATGGTGTAGATCAATGGTATAAGCATATGAAGAGTTTTGGCTTGGGTCAATTTTTAGGTTATGATTTACCTCCAGGTAGAAAAGGACACATTCCGAGTTCAAAATTTTATGATCATTATTATCCAAATGGTGGATGGCGCTCATCTACTATTATTTCAAATTCTATTGGTCAAGGTGAAGTATTAATGACACCCATTCAATTGGCTAACATGATGGCTATCGTAGCAAATAAAGGCTATTATTACACTCCTCATGTAATTAAAAAAATCAAAGGCCACCAAATTGATTCTAAATACACCACTCGCCATTATACAACAGTAAATAGCAGACATTTTGAGCCTGTAATAAACGGATTATTCGACGTGTATAATATGGGAACAGCTGCTGGCCTGGGTGTTGAAGGACTTGAAATTTGTGGAAAAACAGGTACTGCTGAAAATTTTACCAAACTAAATGGAAAACGTGTTAAATTACAAGACCATTCTATTTTTGTTGCTTTTGCGCCCCGACATAATCCAAAAATTGCCATTGCTGTATTTGTAGAAAACGGATATTGGGGAAATCGATGGGCGGGACCTATTGCAACCCTAATGATTGAAAAATATATCAATAAAAAAATTACGCGAACTGATTTAGAAAAAAGAATGCTGGAAGGAAATTTGAATGGCGAATATGCTAAACTCTATCCAAAAAAAGGTGATTCATTTTTACCCCTATTAACGTATTCAAAACAAGATTCGCTTCGATTAAATTTGACAAAACCAAAAGATTCTGTAAAGAAAAACAAGTAGTTCATGAAAAATCAAAGTTTAAGCAATTCAATAGATTGGGTTACCCTGCTTATTTATGGCATACTAGTTATTTTTGGTTGGATGACCATTTATTCTGTTACCGTTCCAATTGATCAAGAATACACCTTTGATTTTAGTCAACATTATGGCAGACAAATGTTATTTATATTAATTGCCATACCCATCATTTTTACCATACTTTTTATTGATTCAAAACTTTTTGAACGGTTTTCATTAGTGTTTTATGGATTGGGAATTGCTTTGCTCATGGGGCTATTTGTTTTTGGTGTGACCAAAAAAGGACAAACTAACTGGTATCAATTTGGAGGATTTGGTTTTCAGCCTTCAGAATTTGTTAAAACAGCGGTAGCACTCTTATTAGCAAAATACTTAAGTGATGCACAAGTAAATTTAAGCAAAACAAAATTTCAATATATTGCATTTGCAATTATAGGCTTTCCCGTATTTTTAATTCTTTTACAACCCGATGCGGGTAGCGCCATGATTTTTTTATCCCTCATTTTTGTATTATATAGAGAAGGATTACCATCTTGGTATTTATGGAGTGCTGCAATAGCCATTATAACTTTCATTTTAGCATTACTGATAAAACCTGCTTTTCTTATTGGCTTTATTTTATTATTCATGATTATACACTATGGATTGAACAGAAAGATTACCCGTAATCCAGTTGTTTACTTACTAATTTTTATAAGTATATCTATTTTTGCTTTTTCTGTAAGTTATATGTTTGATAATGTTTTGGAACCCCATCAAAAAGATCGTATCAATGTCCTTTTAGGCAAAGAAGTAAACATGAAAAAGGAAGGATATAACCTCAACCAATCTATGATTGCTATTGGATCGGGCGGTTTTTTTGGCAAAGGTTACTTAGAAGGTACACAAACTAAAGGTGGTTTTGTACCTGAACAACATACTGATTATATTTTTACAACCGTTGGAGAAGAATGGGGTTTTTTTGGAAATATAATTGTTATTGGCTTATTTGTTGGTTTATTTCTTCGTATTTTATATTTAGCAGAACGGCAAAAAACAAAATTTAGTAGAATATACGGGTATTGTGTTGCCACATATTTGTTTACCCATTTTTTTGTGAATATAGCAATGCTCATTAGATTGTTCCCAACAGTAGGTGTTCCTCTTCCCTTTTTCTCGTATGGAGGTTCCTCATTATGGGCATTCACAATTATGCTTTTTATTTTTATAAAGCTTGATGCCAATAAAGTAAATGAATGGTAAAAGAAAATAACTTAATTAAAAAAACAAACCAAAACCCCTAACAAATTGTTAGGGGTTTTGGTTTAAATACTCACTCATCTTAATGTGAGGCAGCTATTTGTTTTGTTTTTTTCTTTTTAGTAGTTTTAACCAAAGCTTTAACATCCTTTATTGTTAAATCACTTGCTACGTGCAGTGCTTCTTCAACATAAACATCTTTAGCTAGTTCTTCATGCCATCTTTCTCTTTTTTGTTTAAGTAAATCATCTGCTTTAAAAAGTTCTTGTTCATAAGGTAATGAAGCAAAGGTTAAATTATTTTTATAATTCTGTAAGGCTTTAAATTTTTTGGTTTGTTGTTCTATATCGGCAAACTCCTTTTTGAAATCATTATAATTTAAATGGACAACATAATCTTCTTTTCTATCGTTTATCCATTTTGCATTTTCTTCTATTAACTGAAATTGAGCGTTTGCCAAAATTCTTTGTTTACTTCTTTCTATTTGAGGCGCAAATCCAGATGAAACCAATTCATATTTAGCAGGATCAATTTTATCCCAAGGCATGGCACTTTTCTCATCTTTTTCGCCTGTTTCCATAAAACTGAATCGATCTGGTAATACAATATCGCTTTTTACACCTTCTAATTGAGTAGAACCACCATTAATTCTATAGAATTTTTGCGTTGTTGCTTTTAATGCTCCTAAATCACCAAATTGATTCCCGCGAACAAATTGATTCAATTCAAACACATTTTGAACCGTACCTTTACCGTACGTTTGTTTACTTCCAATAATAATTCCCCTTCTATAATCCTGAATGGCAGCAGCGAAAATTTCTGAAGCAGAAGCTGAATAATTGTTAACCATTACAACAAGCGGACCAGACCATTGTACTTTTGGATCATTATCTGGTAATACATCTGGTGTTCTACCCGCTCCTTTAACTTGAACAACAGGACCTTTTTCAATAAACAAACCTGTCATTTTCACCACAGTTTCTAACGACCCTCCGCCATTATCTCTTAAATCCATTACAATCCCCTGAACATTCGCCTCTTTTAATCGTTCTACTTCTAAGGCTACATCTTTGAAAGCATCTCTATTTTGCTTATTTTCAAAAGAAATATAAAATTTTGGTAAATAAATAATTCCGAATTTTTTACCATCCTTCTCTACAACTGCTGATTTAGCGAAAGTTTCTTCGGTTTCCACTTCATCTCGTGTAATGGTAACTACTTTTATGCCTCCGTCTACTTTTTTAACGGTAAGTTTTACAACTGTTCCTTTCGGTCCTTTTATTTTTTTGATTACATCATCTAAACGCATACCCGAAATTTCTACAGGCTCCTCATTTCCTTGACCTACTTTTATAATTACATCACCTTGCTCTAATTGTTTACCACGCCATGCAGGTCCGCCGCTAATTAATTCAACTACTTCCACAGCATCATTTTTCTTTGATAAACGCGCTCCAATACCCTCAAATTTTCCACTCATGCTCACATCAAATTTATCTTTATCTTCTGGAGAAAAATAATAGGTATGCGGGTCAAACTGCGTAACTATAGCGTTTAAAAACACTGAAAACCAATCTTCCCTTGTTAATTCTGCAATAAAACTAAAATTATTATCTAAATTTTCTTTTGTCGTTTTTCTTGCTTCTGTTTCTAATGTTTCAAAAGATTTTGGTACATACGTAGTCTCTTTTTCTTTCTTTTCTTTTTCTAAATCTTCTTTATCTGTTATGGTAGACAACAAAGCGTACTTCAGTTGTTTTTTCCATCTTACTTCTAATTCAGCAGGCGATGCTGCAAAAGGAATTTTTTCATAATTTACGTCAAGTGTTTCGTTTTCATTAAAATTCAACGGTTTAGAAAGAATAGCAGCATACAATTTCTTAGATTCATCCATTCTTTTTAGCAAACGCGAATAGGTTAAATTGAAAAAAGTTAAATCCTTTTCTTCTAACATATCATCGATTGAAGTTTCATAGGCTTGAAATTCCTCAATATCAGCTTGTAAAAAGAAACGCTTTGTTGGGTCTAAAGACTCAATATAAGATGCATATGCTTTTTTAGAAAAATCATCATCTAGTTTAATAGGCGCATAGTGTCCTTTATCTAATACAAATGTTAATAATTCCATCAACATTTTGTCTTTATCACCATCAACCTGTTTTTTGAATGGGATAAAACCCCACAATAGTGCAGATAATACAGCAACTACTACTAAACTTTTATAATTTCTTTTCATAAATTCAATAAACTTTTCCATTAATATTTTTATAATATCGTACTAAATTAGTCAATTATTGTTCCAAAAAGTTACAACAAAACAAATTTATTATTTTTGAAGTTAATAATGAATAAAAAATAATATTTTAGCAACTAATTTAACACCTACCCTATGAAAGCAAATACAATATTAATTACAAATGATGATGGAATAGCAGCACCAGGCTTAAAAGCACTTGCTGAAGTAATGAAAGAATTGGGAGAAATTACTATTGTTGCACCCGATAGCCCACAAAGCGGAATGGGTCATGCCATTACAATTAACAACACGCTACATGTAGAACATATTACTGGATTTTTAAACACAAATCAAGCCTATACTTGTTCAGGAACACCAGTTGATTGTGTAAAAATGGCTGTACATGAAATTATGAAAAAAAAGCCAAGCATTTGTGTGTCTGGAATTAATCATGGTTCAAATTCCTCCATAAACGTTATTTATTCGGGTACTATGAGTGCAGCAGTAGAAGCGGGAATTGAAGGTGTTCCTGCGATTGGATTTTCTTTTTGTAATTATAGTTGGGAAGCTAATTTTGAACCCTTAAAAAAATATGTCAAAAAAATTACATCCGAAGTATTAAAAAACGGTTTACCTGAAGGTGTAGTATTAAATGTTAACTTTCCAAACACAGAAAAAATAAAAGGAATAAAAATTTGCCGTCAAGCGAAAGCAATTTGGGAAGAAGAATTTGACAAGCGCACTAATCCTATGGGTAAAGAATATTATTGGCTTACGGGCAAATTTGTTAATCACGACAAGGGAGAAGATACAGACGAATGGGCGCTGGCGAACGGTTATATTTCAATAGTGCCGGTGCATTTTGACTTAACCGCTTACCATGCAGTACAACAACTTAATAGTTGGGACTTATAATTTTTTCACAGAATCTCGCTTACGCAATTCCGTTTTAATTACTTCCGTAACATAAATACGTTGTGTTTCAGGATCAAATTCTTCTTCAATTCTTTTAATAAGAAGGGCTGCGGCTTTTTGACCTATTTCAGGTGCGTGTTGACTCACAGTTGATAAGGTTGGGGTTAATCTCCTTGACCATAAACCATCTGCAAAACCAATAAGCGCGACATCATTTGGCACTTGCCATCCTCTTTTAAGTACAGCCTTCATTGCTGCCACAGAGGCATGTTCATCAAGAGCAAAAATAGCATCTGGTTTTTCTTGCAATACATTTTCAAGAGACGCATCAAAATCAGATTCATTCTCGGTAAGCAACATTAAATGAGTATCTAAAATAAATCCTTTATTCATTAATGCATCCTCATAACCTTTTTCTCTTAATTTGCCTACGCTCAAGTTATGTATTGTAGAACATAAAGCTATTTTTTTTGCTCCTGTTTCAAGAAGATAATTAGTAGCATTTAAAGCCGAATCATAATCGTCAACGATAACTTTATCACATTTTAATTCGTTTGAGATACGGTCAAAAAGAACTATAGGCGTGCCTCCTCTTAGCACATCCTTTAAATGATTAATATTGTTTTCTTTTTGCGTTTCTTGTGCCAATGCTAATATAAAACCATCAATAGCACCATTGTCTAACATTTCTAGCATTTGCTTTTCCTTTTGCAAAGATTCATTAGACGTACAAGTAATTAAATTGTATCCTTTTTCATTGGCATACTGTTCAATACCTGAAAATACTTTAGCAAAAAAAGGATTTAGAATATTAGGCAAAATTACTCCTATGGTATAGGAACGTTGATTTTTTAAATTCTTAGCAATACTATTAGGCTTATAATTTTTTAATTGGGCAAATTCTTTAATTTTTCGTTTTGTTTGTTCACTAATTTCAGGGCTGTCACTCAATGCTTTAGAAACTGTTGAGGTAGAAACACCTAATGCTATGGCTAATTCTTTTAAAGTAGCTTTTGACTTCATATTCATTAATTAAGAGTTCAAAAATATAAAAAAATAGTAAACCTTTAACAATCAAGGAAAAAGAATTTTAAATAGTATTTGTAATTTTGATAAATAATTGTACTTTTGCACTCCCTTAATTGGGAATGGAATGTTTAATTAAAATTATTAGCAAAGTGAACACATTAAGCTACAAGACAATTTCAGCTAACAAAGCTACTGCAGACAAGCAGTGGATTGTTGTGGATGCTGAAGGTCATAACTTAGGTCGTTTTGCTTCAAAAGTAGCTATGCTACTTAGAGGTAAATACAAACCAAGTTATTCGCCACATGTTGACTGTGGAGATAATGTAATCGTTATCAACGCAGAAAAAATCAACCTAACTGGTAACAAGTTAGATGACAAAACGTACATCAGACACACAGGTTATCCAGGAGGACAAAGAACTTTAACAGCTAGAGTTCAACAGCAAAAAAATCCTGCTATTTTAGTAGAGAAAGCTGTAAAAGGAATGTTGCCTAAAAACAAATTAGGAGCACAATTATTCCGTAATTTAAATGTATATGTAGGTACAGAGCACAAACACGCAGCTCAAACACCTAAAACCGTTAACCTAAACGATCTTAAGTAATGGGAGTTATTCACAAAATCGGTAGAAGAAAATGTGCCGTAGCACGTGTTTATGTTACAGAAGGATCTGGAAACATTACAGTTAACAAAAGAGAATTTGCAACTTACTTCCCTACTGCAACATTACAGTATAAAGTAATGCAACCGTTAACAATGACAAACAACGAATCTAATTTCGATGTTAAAATCAATGTATATGGTGGTGGTGCAACTGGTCAAGCAGAAGCCGTGAGAATGGCTATTGCAAGAGCAATGTGCGAAGTAGAGGCTGAAAACAGAAGCATCTTAAAACCAGAAGGATTACTTACAAGAGATCCAAGAATGGTAGAGCGTAAAAAATTCGGTCAGAAGAAAGCTCGTAAGAGATTCCAATTCTCTAAACGTTAATATTTATTATTTATTAAAATTGTTGTTATTATCTCTGCAAAAAGAGGTTAGTTTAGCATCTAAATGGTTAAGACCGAAACATTCGCTACTTAATCATTGCTAAGTCAACAGAACGTAAACTATTACAAAAATGGCAAACAAAGTAGAAGTAAAAGAATTATTAGAAGCAGGTGTTCATTTTGGACACATGACTCGTAAATGGGATCCAAACATGGCTCCTTACATTTATATGGAGCGTAATGGAATTCACATTATCAATCTTTATAAAACTGCAGCAAAAATCGAAGAGGCTAACGAAGCTTTAAAGAAAATCGCTGCTTCAGGTAGAAAAGTATTATTCGTTGCTACAAAAAAACAAGCTAAAGACATCGTGGCTGAAAAAGCTGCCGCTTGTAACATGCCTTACATCACTGAAAGATGGCCAGGTGGCATGTTAACAAACTTCGTTACTATCAGAAAAGCAATTAAAAAAATGTCTTCGATTGATAGAATGAAAAAAGACGGTACTTTCAACACGTTATCTAAAAAAGAGAAATTACAAATTGAGCGTTTAAGAGCTAAGTTAGAAAAAAACTTAGGTTCAATTGCTGATATGACAAGATTACCAGCTGCGCTATTTGTAGTAGATATTAAAGCAGAACACATTGCGATTAAAGAAGCAAAGAAATTAAACATTCCAGTTTTTGCTATGGTAGATACAAACTCTGACCCACGTCAAGTAGAATTTGTTATCCCAGCTAATGACGATGCTTCAAAATCAATCGACAAAGTTTTATCTTTAGTAACTGCTTCAATTGTTGAAGGTTTATCTGATAGAAAAGCTGAAAAAGATGAGCAACCAGTAGAAGCTCCAGCTGTACAAGCTGAAGCAGCTGCTAGTGAAGAATAAAAAATATAAAAGTTCCAAAAAATAAATTCCAAATTCCAAGCACTAAATATAAACATATTAGTACATCATTTGGAATTTGGGATTTACTGATTGGAACTTCTTTTTTTACAAAACACAATACAATTATTAACTTATAAAAATAAATAAAATGTCAATCACTGCTGCTGACGTAAATAAATTAAGAACCATCACCGGTGCTGGTATGATGGATTGTAAAAAAGCACTTGTTGAAGCTGAAGGAGATTTTGATAAAGCTATCGAAATTTTAAGAAAAAAAGGTCAAAAAGTAGCTGCTAACCGTTCTGATAGAGAATCTTCTGAAGGTGCAGTTATTGCTGCTGTAAATGCTGACAGCACTGTAGGTGTTGTTGTTTCATTAAACTGCGAAACTGATTTCGTTGGTAAAAATGAAGGGTTTATTAAACTAGCAACTGATTTAGCACAACAAGCCTTAAATTATGCTGATAAAGATGCTTTCTTAGCTTCTGACTTTGGTGGAATCACTGTTAATGAAAAATTAATGGAGCAAACTGGAGTTATTGGTGAGAAAATCGAAATTGGTGCTTTCGAAAGATTAGAAGGTGCTTTCATTAATTCATACATTCATGCTGGAAACAGAATTGCTACTTTAGTAGCGCTTTCTGCTAAAGTTGCTGGTGGAGATGAAGCTGCAAGAAATGTAGCTATGCAAGCTGCCGCTATGGCTCCTATTGCCTTAGACGAAAACGGCGTAGACGCTTCAATCATTGAAAAAGAAATTGAAATCGCTAAAGATCAATTAAGAGCTGAAGGTAAACCAGAAGCAATGTTAGACAATATTGCTAAAGGGAAAATTGGACGTTTCTTTAAAGATAATACTTTAGTAAACCAAGATTACATCAAAGATAGCTCTATGAGTGTGGCTGCTTATGTTAAAACTATCGATGGTGGTTTAACAGTTACTGGATTTAAAAGAGTTGCTTTAGCATAATTTCTTTAAAATAGTATATCTTTAGACTGTCATTTTTTAGTGGCAGTCTTTTTTTTATGCCTATGGAAACAAAAAACACAAAATGGATTATTCTTTCTGTACTAGCTTTAGTCTGGGGAAGTTCTTTTATACTTATGAAGAGAGGTTTAGACGGCGGTTTAACTCCTTATCAATTAGGTGCATTTAGAATAATTTTCACCTCTCTATTTTTATTAAGTATTGGATGGAAAGAATTAAAAAACATTACAAAAGCAAAAATATTGCCTATCCTTTTTGCAGGTTTATTGGGCAATTTTTTACCAATATTCTTGTTTGCACTAGCTCAAACACAAATTAGCAGCTCCATTAGTTCTACTTTAAATTCATTTACACCATTAAACACATTGCTAATTGGAAGTCTATTTTTTGGACTTACTTTTACAAAGCGTCATGTGTTAGGAATTCTAATAGGAATTATTGGGTGTATAGTTCTTGTATATGCAGGAGCTTCAGGAAACCCTTCTAAAAATTATTGGTATGCGCTTTTAGTTTTATTTGCAACGTGGTGCTATGCTAGTAACATTAATCTAGTAAAAAAACACCTTTCAGATGTTACGCCTTTTACAATTACAGTTGGAAATTTTGCTTTTTTATTGCTTCCCGCATTATGTATACTCTATTTTACAGATTATTCATGGCAAATCACAGCGCTACCTACAAATGATTTTCCCAATTTATTTGGGAGCATTCATCCATTAATTTACGTAGCTATTCTGGGTATAATTGGCACAGGACTAGCAAATATTTATTTCTATAAACTTATACAATTATCCTCCCCTATTTTTGCATCAAATGTGACCTATCTTATTCCTGTGGTGGCTACTTTTTGGAGTGTATTAGACCACGAAGGGGTAACAACTATACAACTCTTTGGTACGCTAATTATTTTAATAGGTGTATATATAACCAATAGAAAATAAAAAAGGAGCTTTTTAAAAGCTCCTTTTTTTCAATTATTTGAATTACAAATTATTCAAAATCTTTATCTGTTACGCCTTCATTGATTTTTACATCTTGAGTAGTGAACTCAATTTCGATTCCTAAGTTTAGGATTGTTTTATAAGGAAACTTAATACCTTTAACTTCTTTATAATCTTCATAATTAGTTGTTTGTGTCATTTTTTGACCTCGTTGTTCTCTTTCTTTTGAAAAAGCAGTTCTCAAACCTGATGTAACATCGTAGAAAAATTTAGACTTACCATACAAAATTACGTAACAATCTTTTCCGTTTACTGCCTCAATACCTTCTAGCTTTAAGTTCTTATCAGTAAGCATTGCTAACTCTTGAAACGGCATTGCTTGCGATTTCATTTCAGCTAAATCATCGCCTTCAATATTTTTCTTTTGCCCTTGAGCTGTTTGATAGGCAACTTTTTCACCAACAACTTGTTTGCTAAGAGTCATGCCTCCCATTCCCATTTCGGCAGCAAAATAACCTTTATTTGAAGACTTTGTAGTCATTTCTAAATTTTGTCCCTGTATAGAACCTTTAGAAATTGTCATCAAGGTTTTTACTTCTTTCAGCTTTTTTTCACCACCAATGGCATCAATATGTTTTTTCACAACCGTTTGTGCTGTAACTCCAGCAGGAACATCTTTTTTAACAACAGGTTTATCAGTTTTAACGCCATATTTATCAAAATAAGCTATAGGCCAACTTTGTTTTTTTGCAGTAGCTTCCAAATTAGGCAATACATCTGCCGCTTTACCCACAATTACCACACGTGTATTATCTGCTAAGAAATATTTATTAGCGGCATTTTTCACGTCTTCTGCTGTAACTGCATTAATATTTTTCACATAATTTTCATAAAAATCTTCAGGTAAACTTTGCGTTTGGATATTTAAAGCATAACGTGCAATTGTAGCTGGTTTTTCAATTTGCATTACAAAATTTCCAATGTATTTTGCCTTTGCATTGCTCAATTCTTCATCAGAAACCAAATCGGTACGCATTCTTTTCAATTCATTGAAAAATTCTACTACTGCACTATCCGTTACCGCATTTCTTACAGAAGCACTAGATTTAAATTTACCTATATATTTTCCAGAATAGATTGAAGAATATGCTCCGTAAGTCCAACCGTGTTTTTCTCTTAAATTTAAGAATAATCTACCTTCACCACCGCCACCTAAAATTTGGTTAGCTATTAATGATGCAAAATATTCTTTATCTGTCATTTTAATAGTAGAAAGATTAATTAAAGAAATCTCTGATTGCACTGCATTAGGCATATCTACAAAATTAATTTGCGAATATTGTACGTCTTTTGGATTCGTATAAGTTAATGATGGAGCTGTAGCCGCTTTCCAATTATCTCCTCCAAATAGTTTTTCGATTTTCTTTTTAACCTCTTTAACCTTAACATCACCTACTACCACTAAATAAGCATTAGCTGGAACAAAATAAGTGTTGTAATTATTAATTACATCTTGTAAGGTTACATTTTTTAGTGTTTCTTCAGAAGTAAATTCACCATTATAATGCTCTTTTCCAAAAACTAGAACATTTTCTACTCTACCTGCAATAGCAGTAACACTTTTCTCATTTGATTTTAAGCCTTCAATTAATTTTGCTTTTTCTTTATCAAAATCTTCTTGAGTAAAAACAGGATTTAAAGAACCATCTGCTAACAATTCTAAAATTCTAGAAGAATATCTAGACAAACCACTTGCTGAAGCTCCTGAAGCATAGAAATCGAAATTAGCTCCAAGAAAATCAATTTCTTCGTTGAACTGTTCCTTAGACATTGTTTCGGTTACATTACCAATCATAGCCGAAACTAAATCTGTTACTCCTTTTTTTGCACCTTCTGCATATGGGGCATTGTCTAATGTTAAACTGTAAGATACTCTAGGTAACTTGTTGTTTTCAACCACCAATACTTTTAAACCATTTTTCAATGTAAATGAAACTGGCTTTTTGATATTAATTGTAGGTGCCGGACCTTGTTTAGGTTGCGGTCTATCTTGTGCTTGCATCGTCATTGTTAAAAATAAACTGGCTGCTATGTATATAAATTTTTTCATGTTTCGTAAATTATTTTTGAGCTTTTTCTTTTGCTGGTTCATAATTTAAAATCAAGCGTTGGTTAGAATTTAAAAATTTCTTAGCCACATCTCTAATTTCTTCTCTAGTTATTGAATGGTAAATTTCAATTTCTGTATTAATTAAATTAATATCTCCATATAATAAATAGTATGTTGCTAAATTTTCAGCAATTCCTTCTACGCTTGCATTGCTGCTTACATAATTATTTTCAAACTTATTTTGTAATTTTTGATAGTCATTTTCAGAAATCAATTCAGTTTGAAGTTTTTCAATTTCTTCATCAATTTCTTTTAATAATGTTTCAGAAGTCACTTCACCCATTGGCAAACTGTAAACAAAATACGTTCCATAGTCTTCTTGACTATAATTAAAAGCACCTACTTGTAATGCTAATTTTTTATCATCAACTAACTTTTTGTATAATTTTGAACTTTTTCCATCAGATAAATAAGTAGAAATCATATCTAATACTCTAGCATCTCTTGTCTTCATTGATGGTGTTCTATAGGCAGCTACAGTCATTGGAATTTGAACATTTGGATCTTCCCACTTAGCTGAAATTGGCGCTGTTATAGGCGCTTCTTCAAATTTTTGTCTAGCAACTGGTGTTCCTTTTTGTATAGAACCAAAGTATTTAGCGATCCATTCTTTGGCTTGAGTTGTTTCAAATTGTCCTGCTACTACTAAAACCGCATTGTTTGGAATATAGAATTTTTTGTTGAATGCTTGGAATTCTTCTAAAGTGGCAGCATCTAAATGTTCCATTTCTCCAATAGTAGTCCAACGATATGGATGAACTTTGAACATGTTTTGCTTTACAGCCTTGAAAAGATTCCCATAAGGCTGGTTATCAATACGTAATCTTTTTTCTTCTTTAACTACTTCATTCTGAGTATCAACACCTATTTGGTTAATTACAGGATGCATCAATCTTTCCGATTCCATCCAAATAGCTAACTCAAGATTATTTGATGGAAACACTTCGTAATAATAGGTTCTATCATCCGTTGTATTTGCATTATTATTACCTCCATTAGCAGTTACAATTTTAAACCAATCCCCTCTTGCAATGTTTTTTGTGCCTTCAAATAATAAATGTTCAAAAAAGTGCGCAAAACCAGTTCTGTTTGGTTGTTCATCCTTTGCACCCACGTGATACATCACAGATGTAACCACTACTGGAGCAGAATTGTCTTGATGTAAAACTACATGAAGACCATTCTCTAAATCATACTCTTCAAATGCTACCTTCTGCGCATTTGCAGTGCTTCCTAGCATAGCCATAGTACCTAAAGCCATTAATGTTTTTTTCATAAATATAATAATTGTTAAAAACGTTTTGTTATTAGAAGTAAAAATAACTAAAATGTTACATTTTTTACTAAAAAACTACATTTCAAAGTTAAGTATAATTAAAAAATAAAAGGAGTATTGCACATTTAATAAAAAGCTGTATATTTGCACACTTAAAAATAATTAAAACATATTGTTATGTACGCAATCGTAGAGATAGCAGGGCAACAATTCAAAGTAAGCAAAGACCAAAAGGTTTATGTTCACCGTTTAGCTTCAGAAGAAGGATCAAAAGTTACTTTTGATAAAGTTCTTTTGTTAGAAGACAATGGGAATGTAACTTTAGGCGCCCCAGCTGTAGAAGGTGCTTCAGTAGAAGCCAAAGTGTTACAACACTTAAAAGGTGATAAAGTAATTGTTTTCAAAAAGAAAAGAAGAAAAGGTTACAAAAAGAAAAATGGTCACAGACAATCATTAACTCAAATTGTTATTGAAGGTATTTCTGGCGCAACAGCTAAGAAAAAAGCGACTAAAAAAGCAGATGTTGAAGTAGAAGCAGTTACTGAAGAAGTAAAGCCTAAAGCAACAAGAGCAAAAAAACCAAAAACAGAAGAATAACATTTAAAATATAACATCATGGCTCACAAAAAAGGTGTCGGTAGTTCGAAGAATGGTAGAGAATCAGAATCGAAACGTTTAGGCGTTAAGATTTATGGTGGACAAGCTGCTATTGCTGGAAACATCATTGTTAGACAAAGAGGTTCAAAGCACAATCCAGGTGAAAATGTTTACATGGGTAAAGATCATACTTTACATGCTAAAGTGGATGGAGTTGTAAAATTCCAAAAGAAAGGTGATAACAAATCATTCGTTTCTGTAGTTCCTTTTGAAGCATAAGTAACGTAAAATTACAATCAAAAAATCTCAAATTCCAATATGGTTTTTGGGATTTTTTTTGTTTATGTAAATCATAAACAAAAATCTAAAACATAAGTGAAGCTTGATGGAAACAAAAAATCCCCAATCTTTCGAAAGGGGATTTCATATTTATAAAATCGACTAATTACTAATCACTTTTTGCTAATCATTTTAGTATCTGTAATATTCTGGTTTAAATGGACCTTGAACTTCCACCCCAATATATGCAGCTTGGTCGCTTGATAAAGTTTCTAATTCTACACCTAATTTAGCTAAGTGAAGTGCGGCAACTTTTTCATCTAAATGTTTAGGCAACATGTATACTTCATTTTTATAAGCTGCACTATTTGTCCATAACTCCAATTGTGCTAAAGTTTGATTTGTAAATGAATTAGACATCACAAAACTTGGATGACCCGTAGCACAACCTAAGTTTACTAAACGTCCTTCAGCTAAAACAATAACTTCTTTACCGTTTACAGTATAAATATCAACTTGTGGTTTCACTTCATTTTTAGTATGACCAAAATTTTCATTTAACCAAGCCATATCAATTTCGTTATCGAAGTGACCAATGTTACAAACGATAGTTTTGTCTTTCATAGCCTCAAAATGACGTCCTACTACTATGTTTTTATTACCCGTTGTTGTAATTACAATATCAGCATTCGCAATAACAGAGTCTAATTTTTTTACTTCAAATCCATCCATCGCAGCTTGTAACGCACAAATAGGATCAATTTCCGTAACTATAACAATCGACCCTGCTCCACGGAAAGAAGCTGCTGTTCCTTTTCCTACATCTCCGTACCCACAAACTACTACTCTTTTTCCTGCTAACATAACATCTGTTGCACGACGAACAGCATCTACCGCAGATTCTTTACAACCATATTTGTTATCAAATTTTGATTTTGTAACAGAATCATTCACATTGATAGCTGGCATATATAATGTTCCTGCTTTCATTCTTTCGTATAAACGGTGAACACCTGTCGTTGTCTCTTCTGATAAACCTTTAATACCCGCAACTAATTCAGTGTAGCGATCAAAAACCATATTGGTTAAATCTCCACCATCATCTAAAATCATATTTAAAGGCTGTCTATCTTTACCAAAAAACAAAGTTTGCTCAATACACCAATCAAATTCTTCTTCATTCATACCTTTCCATGCATAAACTGGAATTCCTGCTGCTGCAATAGCTGCTGCTGCATGATCTTGAGTAGAAAAAATATTACATGATGACCAAGTAACATCGGCACCAAGCGCTACTAATGTTTCAATTAAAACTGCCGTTTGAATGGTCATGTGTAAACAACCTGCTATACGAGCGCCTTTTAAGGGTTGGCTAGCTCCATATTCTGCTCTAAGAGCCATTAATCCTGGCATTTCAGCTTCTGCTAATTGAATTTCTTTTCTACCCCATTCTGCTAAAGAAATATCTTTAACTTTGTATGGTACATAAGGCATTGTTTTTGTACTCATTATACTATCTAATTTATTTTTTATATTTGAGGTGGCAAAGTTACAACATAAGTTTTTAATTTCTAAATTATATAAGAAATTTTGTGATTTGTTTAGTAGCCTAAATATTTGAAAAACAAATAACTAATAAAAACTAAAATCCTATTAATATAAATTATTCATGCCTTTATATAAAAGTATTGCAATTACACCTGAAACAACGGCTTATATTTGGAAAAATTCTGAAGATGTAGAAACGTTGTTTGATGCTGTTTCCTTAAACACTACATCCAAAATGCGTCTAGAAAAAATGAATGCTCTAGCACATAAAAAAGGATATTTAGGTGTACGTATGCTATTACAATATATTGGTTATACTGATTTTGATTTACTATATGACGCAACGGGAAAACCGTATTTAATGCCAGAAACGGGAAACGGAAAAAAAAATCATCACCCCTCACCTAAACAGCCACACATCTCTATATCTCATTCTCATGAATTTTCTTGTATTTGCCTCAGTAATGAACCAGTAGGCATTGATTTAGAGCTAAAGAAGTCTAAAATTATACAAATCGCCCCTAGATTTATGGACACTAAACATTTGGAAGGGTTATCTGAAAAGGAACAAATAGAAAAAGCATCGGTTATTTGGGGAATAAAAGAGAGCATTTTTAAAATAAAAAGCGAAAAAGGAATTAGTTTTCCTAATCATATTTTTGAAGAAGATTTTGAACTATCGCAAGGTTATTGTAACGCAACTCTAAATTTTAACAACCAAAAAGAACTTTTCAAAATTCATTTTTATAACCTAGAAGACTATATCTTTGTGTGTGCTTTAAATTACTAGTTTCGTGATTGATTTTTTCATAAACCAATATAAAAATGCTCTTCAATGGCAAATAGTATGCGAATTTATCGCATTCTTTTTTGGCATTCTAAGTGTTGTATTTGCAAAGAAAAAAAATTACTGGGTATACCCTACCGGACTTATATCTACAATTATAACGGTGTATTTATTATATAAAGCAAGTTATTTTGGCGACATGACTATTAATATATATTATTCAATCATGAGTGTGTATGGCTGGTATAAATGGACTGCATCAACCAAAAATGCTACTTTAAAAATTAGCAGAACAACTAAACGAGAGAAAATTATTGGTTTAGGATTATTCATTTTTACCATGTTTCTTACCTATTTTGTGTATGTTTTTTTCAACTATACACTTAAAATTCCTAATTATATTGATATTTTTACATCCGGAATCTTTTTTACAGCCATGTGGTACATGGCTTTAAAAAAAATTGAGAATTGGATACTGTGGATTATTGGCGATTGTATTGCCGTTCCTTTATTTGCTTATAGAGGACTAGGCATGTTAGCCTTACAGTATTTGATTTTTACCATCTTGGCAATTTTAGCATATTTAGAATGGAAAAAATATTTAGCGAAGCAGACTTAGAATATATCTTATCAAAAGGGTATGACCTTGAAAAAATAAAGCAACAACTTCATTTTTTTCAACAAGGTGTATCTAAAATTAATTTAGTGAAGTCAGCTACCATAGGAGATGGAATATGGCAACTTAACGAAGAAGAAAAAACTTCGTTTAGCCACTATTTTGACACACATAAACTAAATTATTCTATTGAAAAATTTGTTCCAGCATCGGGTGCAGCGACAAGGATGTTTGAATTTTTAAGTGCTTTTTTAAATCATTTTAACCCCGATACAGATACCGTTACCAGTTATATCAACAAATTTGGAGACCAAAATTTAAATGTATTTATTGTAGGCATACGCAACTTTCCTTTCCATTCGCTTTTAAAAGAAAAGACAAAAGAAATTTTTGCTGATTATGCTTCTTTCTCCAGAGATCAAAAAATACATGCTATTATTTATACACTTCTCCATAAAAACGGACTTGATTATGCTTCAAAACCTAAAGGAATTTTACCTTTTCATTTTAAATCGAATCAAATTGTAACACCTATTGAAGAACACATAGTAGAAGCAAACCATCTAAAAAACGGAAGTGAAAAAGCAACTATACACTTTACCATTTCTAAAGAATTTCAAGCCGATTTTGAAGCCATAACTTCAAAATATGACACTATTAATATTCAGTTTTCTTATCAAAATGAAAAAAGCGACACTATTGCGGTAGATAAAAACAACATGCCTTTCAGACTAAAAAATAATACGTTGTTATTTAGACCCGCAGGACACGGCGCATTAATTGAAAATTTGAATGCCATAAATGCAGACTTAATTTTTATTAGAAACATAGACAATGTTTCTCATTCCGAACTAGACACCATAGTTAGTAATCAAAAAATATTAGGCGGTGTTTTACTAACTATACAACATCAAGTTTTTGACTATTTAAACATATTAGATGATGAAATAGTGTCTGCAGAATTAATTGCAGAAATTAAAAATTTTGTTGAAACCAAGTTATCTTTCACTTTGCCTGAAGAATTTGAAATGTTTCAAAACACATACCAACAAGCTTATTTAATTAAAATATTAAACCGGCCTATTCGTGTTTGTGGTATGGTAAAGAATGAAGGCGAACCAGGCGGGGGACCTTTTTGGGTTAAAGATGATAAAGGTCGAATTACGTTACAAATTGTAGAAACTTCACAAATCGATTTACTCAATGAACATCAAAAAAACATTGTGAATAGTGCCACGCACTTCAATCCGGTAGATTTAGTTTGTGCTGTAAAAGATTTTAAGGGTAATAAATTTAACCTTAACGAGTTTATTGATCAGGAGGCAGTAATAATTACTCAAAAAACAAAATCAGGCCAACCTATTAAAGCTCTTGAATTACCTGGACTTTGGAATGGAGCCATGGCAAAATGGGCCACTATTTTTGTAGAAGTTCCTTTAGCTACTTTTAATCCAGTTAAAAATGTAAATGATTTACTTAAACCCGCTCACCAACCCATTTCTGAACTATAAAGATGAATAAAGAAGTTATTTTAACTGAAATTTCTTTTAAAGCAGTTAGAAGCAGTGGTGCAGGTGGACAAAACGTAAATAAAGTAGCCACTAAAGTCATTTTAACCTTTCTAATCTTTAAATCCAAAGGCTTAACTGAAGATGAAATTACTTTACTTCAAACGAAACTACAAACAAAAATTTCTCAAGAAGGCGTATTTCAACTAGCATGCGACGAAGACCGAAGCCAACTTAAAAATAAAGAATTGGCAATTAAACGCTTTTTTGATGTTTTGAAAAAAGCACTACAAAAACCAAAAGAACGAAAAGCAACTAAAATTCCAAGAGCTGTTAAAGAAAAACGATTAACCGCTAAAAAAGAAATAAGCGCTCTAAAACAAAATAGAAAAAAACCAAACATTTAACATCTGTACTTGTAAATTTAATAGAAAGAATATTATCTTTGCCCTGTCTCAAAGGGGTGCCAAGATTCTTTCAAAACGAACGAATTGAAGCTGAGATTATACCCATAGAACCTGGGCAGGTAATGCTGCCAAGGAAAAAACCGAGAAACCAACACAACTGCATTCCAAACGGAGTGGAGGAATCTCAAAAACTTTAATTATTAACAAAGAATAATTACCCCTTTTATTCGTATAAAAATTTACGAATGAAAACTTTATTCAAATTAAGCAAAAAGCAAAAAGCAAAGAGTGTAAACACTTTTTTTGGCAAACTTTTACCCACTGTATGTTTCTTATTACCCATTACCTTATTTTCGCAAGAAACACAAAAAGACACCGTAAAATCAATTGAAGAAGTATTGATTACTTCTGTAAGAGCCAAAGACAAAAACCCAATCCCATTTACTAACGTTAAAAAAGAAGCTATCGCTCCACGAAATTTAGGGCAAGACATTCCTATACTGTTAAATTACCTTCCGTCTGTTGTTACAACAACAGATGCGGGCGCTGGAATAGGCTATACCTACATGAGAGTTAGAGGCTCCGATGGTTCTCGAATTAATGTTACACTGAATGGAATTCCATTTAATGACAGTGAAAGTCATGGTACTTTTTTTGTTAATTTACCTGATTTTGCTTCCTCGTTAGAAAGCATGCAATTACAACGTGGCGTAGGAACTTCTACCAGTGGTGCAGGAGCTTTTGGAGCCAGTTTAAATTTACAAACCAAATTACTTCAACCAAAAGCTTATGCAGAAATTTCAAATTCAATAGGTAGTTTTGGAACAAGAAAACATACTTTGAATTTTGGAACGGGACTGCACAACCATTTAGAAATGAATGCTCGAATTTCAAATATTGCATCTAAGGGCTATATAGACAGAGCCTCTAGCAATTTATTTGGCTATTTTTTCAATGTGAATTATAGTACCGAAAAAACATTAATCAAAGCGATTGCTTTTGGAGGAAAAGAAAAAACATATCAAGCGTGGTATGGCATTGAAGATGAAGAAAAATTGAAAAATGACCGTACGTTCAATCCTGCAGGTATGTACTTTGACACCAATGGAAACATGCAGTTTTACGATAATGAAACCGACAATTATTGGCAAAATCATTTTCAATTACATTGGAATCAAAAATACAATTCAAATTGGCAATCAAATATAGCGTTGCATTATACATTAGGAAAAGGATATTTTGAACAATATAAAGAAGATCAAGATTTTATAGATTATAATTTACCTAATTTTAACGGAAATACCACAACCGATTTGGTAAGAAAAAGATGGCTGGATAATGCTTTTTTCGGAATAACCTTTGCTGCTACATACAAAAACAAATCTACTGATTTTATTGTAGGAGGTGCTGCTAACAGATATCAAGGTAAACATTTTGGAGAAGTAATTTGGACACAATACTATATACCTATATCAAATCGATATTACAACAATTTTGGAAATAAAGATGATGTCAATTTTTATTCAAAATTAGCACAACAAATAGGAAAAGTAAATGTTTTTGTTGACTTACAATATCGAATGGTCTTTTACCAAGCAAATAGCACTAAATTTAATGATGTAAATGATGTATTTAGATTCTTTAATCCAAAGGCGGGCGCCACATACCAATTAAACACTAATCATGCACTATATGCTTATTTTGGCATGGCAAATAAAGAGCCTAGAAGAGATGATTATGAAAATGGTAGTGCAAAACCCGAGCATTTACAAGATTATGAATTGGGCTGGAAATATGCGCAAAAGAGAATAAAAATTAATCTTAATGGTTTTTACATGAAATATAAAAATCAATTAGTAATGACAGGAGCATTAAATGATGTAGGCTCTCCTATTTTTACAAATAGTGGAAAAAGTTACCGTATAGGCATAGAGCTTGAGTCTGTTGTGCAACTAAGTAAAACGTTAAGTACAATGCCAAATATTACTTTAAGTCAAAATAAAAACCAAGATTTTTATTTTCAACGAAATGGAGTGTTAGAAAACTTAGGTAATACAACCATTGCATTTTCACCGAGTATAATTATTGGTAATGCATTTACTTATAAACGCGCTCAAAACATGCAATTCAGTTTGCTTTCTAAATATGTAGGGAAACAATATATGGGAAATATTGATGCTAAAAAGTCTATTTTAAGCGCTTATTTCATTAATGACATAAATGCTTCATATGAATTAAAAATCAACAAAAACATTAAGTCCATTGTTTTTTCAGGCTTATTAAACAACATATTTAATGTAAAATATGAATCAAATGGATATTTTTACACTTATGATGACACATGGAGTGGACCTACTACACAAACCATTGAAGGTGCTGGTTTTTACCCGCAGGCAGGAATTAATTTTCTAATAGGTATGAATATTAAATTCTAAAATTTACTAATTAAAAACTCTAAATGAAGTGGCATCAATCATTTGAACTCTATACGTTTTCATAGGATATTGTTTTCCAGCGGCCAAGCCAGTAAACATGCTATAGTTAGCATTATCACAAGCACAAACGGCATTAATACCGCTAATTGTCATGGTAGAACAATCTGTTAAGGACTGATTGGGACAGGCTGCATCATATGCTAAATAATTTCCGCTACCTGCATTAAAAACAATTAAACCTCTAATTCCTGCACCAGCAGTATTTATGTAAACACCATTTGAAGGATATAATAATGTAGCATATTGTGGAAGATTCATATTGATAACGATATCAAACGAATAATTAGGCAAATAAGGATTGTTATTCGTGCGGTTATCCTTATCACATGATGAAAAAGAAAAAATGAAAAGTAACACTAGTGAAAAATATTTCATTGTTTTTTAAGTTTTTATTGAAAATCAAATTTAATTTTTATATTTGACAAACTAAAAAAACTAAACGAAAAATATTTAAATAAATTGTATCTTTGTAGAAAGGAATCCCATTTTAGTGGGATTTTTTCTATTTTATAAATTAATGACGTTATGAGTACAGTATCTTATTACACAGCCGAAGGATTAAAAAAATTAAAAGACGAATTAGATCATTTAAAATCTGTAGAGCGTCCAAAAGCCTCACAAGCTATTGCTGAAGCAAGAGACAAAGGTGATTTATCTGAAAACGCAGAATATGACGCGGCAAAAGAAGCACAAGGTCTATTGGAAATGAAAATTTCTAAAATGGAAGAATTGGTAGCAAATGCACGTATTATTGACGAATCTACCCTAGATGTCTCTAAAGCATTAGTGCTTTCTACCGTGAAAATAAAAAATCAACAAAACGGAATGGAACTAAAATATACATTAGTTGCAGAAAGTGAAGCTGATTTAAAAACAGGAAAAATTTCGGTAACTTCTCCTATTGGAAAAGGGCTTTTAGGCAAAAAAGTGGGTGAAATTGCAGAAATTAGTGTCCCAAACGGCAAATTAAGCTTTGAAATTTTAGAAATCACGAGAGACTAAATTATGTCAAGCATTTTTACCAAAATAGTTAATGGAGAAATTCCTTGTTATAAAATTGCTGAAGACGAAAATTATTTAGCTTTTTTAGATGTAAATCCAAATGCGAAAGGACATACTTTATGCATACCAAAACAAGAAATTAATAAAATTTTTGATATGGAAGAAGACCATTATTTAGGCTTAATGGCTTTTTCTAGAACAGTTGCTAAAGCAATAGAAAAAACCATTGATTGCAAACGAATCGGTGTAGCTGTAGTAGGCTTAGAAGTTCCTCACGTACACGTACATTTAATTCCTCTACAAGACATGGACGATATGCGTTTTCAACGAAAAACAAGCCTAAGCCAAGAAGAATTTAATAATTTGGCAACTGCAATTGCGGCTAACCTATAAAACATACTACCACAATCAATAGATTGTGGTTTTTTTAAACTTATGCGCTATACTATTTTTATCCTTTTTTGTGGTTTTTTTTGTTTTTCACAAGAAGAAGAACCAAGCAGTGAAAATTATTTTTGGTCCTATGAGTACTACTTACCTCAAAAAGGCATAATTGCGGCAAAAAAATGTTTTATACGGGCTGAATCGTCAACAAAGAGCACAATACTTGACACTTTAAAAATAGGTGATTCCATAAAAATTATTGACCAATCAAAAAATAAGTTAACGTTAAACAACTTAAACCTTCCTTGGCTTTCCGTTGAATACTATAAAAAAGGTGTGTTAAAAAAAGGCTTTCTTTGGAAAGGCTTTGTCGCAATTGGCAACACGAGTTTTAAAAATCTCCAGTTTATAACTTGTTTATCAAATAAATTTAAGAAAAAAATTACTGATAATGGTTATACTTATGACCAAACCAATTTCGTGTTTACAATAAAAACCTGTGACCAAAATTTTACTATACTTTCTGAAAAAACGTTTAGTCATACAGTGGGAGAAAATTATACATTTACAAATACCGCAATAGACCATTGGGGATTAAAAAACATTTCATGCATATACAGAATCGCTTTTAATGGGGAAGCTTGTGGCATACCAACAGAATACAGCTATTTTTATTGGAATGGGGAAAAGTTAGAGTTTCTAATTGAAAAATATGATGTAGGTGATGCTAATGCTTATTATCATACGGAAGAATTTATTTTTCCTAAAGAAAAAGGAGGATTACCAGATACTATTATTAAAAAGATAAAAGATGCGGAAAATATCGACGAGTCATTGGAAACTTCAACCTTTAAAGTAGAAGAAATAATAGAATATTACTCTTGGAATGGTAGTAAAATTAAACTACTTAAAAAAGTAAAGAAAAAACCTTATTTTACAAAATACGAATAAGCTATGCCTTACTAAAAACAAGTTGCATCGTAGTTCCTTTACCAAGTTCAGAGTGTACAACCCTAATTTTTCCTTTATGATATTCCTGAACAATTCGTTTAGTTAAGGACAAACCTAAACCCCATCCTCTCTTTTTTGAGGTATAACCAGGTTCAAATATTTTTTTAAATTTATGTTTTGGAATGCCACTACCTGTATCAATAACTGTAATATAAACCTGTTTATCTCCTTCCACAATTTCAATAGATAGTTTTCCCTTTCCTTTCATAGCATTAATAGCATTTTTTACTAAATTTTCTATTGTCCAGCTATGTAAAACAGGATTAATTGCCACAAAAACAGGAATATTCGGTGCTTTAAATTCAAAAATAACTTGTTTAGAACTTCTGGCTTGTAAATACTCAAAAGAACTTTTCGTATCCGAAATAATATCTACTACTTCGAGTTTTGGTTCAGAGCCAATTTTTGAAAATCGATCTGTTATGGTTTGTAATCGAACCACATCTTTTTCAATCTCTTGAAGTGTAGATTGTGGAATGTTTTCTATTTTTAATAATTCTAACCATCCCATCAAAGAAGAAAGAGGTGTACCAATTTGATGTGCTGTTTCCTTTGCCATTCCTGCCCATAGTTTATTTTGAGTCGCTATTTTTGTGGCGCGATAAAAATTATACACCACACCTCCAAATAAAAATGCAACTAAAACTAAAGCTATAGGGTAATATTTTAATGTATTAAGAAGAGGAGAATCGCCATAATACAACCAATAATAATTATTTCCAGACCAATTTACTTTTATCGGTTTGTTTTGAGTTTTTATTCGTTCAAAATAGGATTTAATTTTAGCAGCATCTTTTACAATTAAACTGTCAATATTTTTAGTATTAATTACTTTGAACTCTTTATCAGTTAAAATTAACGGAATGGTTTTATTGTTTTCAATAATATAAGAGGGCAATTGAATGTCTGAATCTAAATTGGCATTCATTAAACTTTTTTGTGCGTTAGCCCATAACTCCATTTTGTTTCGCTCTTCTTCTTTAAATATTTGAAAAAACACATAGGTATTCCAAAGAATCAATGTAGCGATTAAAAAAGAGGAAATAATAATAACCCAACGTGTAATATTTCTTTTTTCAGAAAATTGCATGCATTCTATTTTGAGTAAAAATAATAAAAAGAGTATTGCCAAAAGTGATTCATAACTAGTTTTTTTATTTTTTTTACAAAGTCCATTAAAAAGAATTGAATTATATTTGTACAAACTAAATATCTATGTTGAGTATTGACCCAAAACAAATAGCACCTGCTAAACTACAAGGTTATCTACAAAGTGCCATAGCACCAAGACCTATAGCATTTGCAAGTACTTTAGATGAATATGGAAACCCAAATTTGTCTCCTTTTAGTTTTTTTAATGTATTTAGTTCAAATCCTCCTATCTTAATTTTTTCACCCGCTAGAAGAGTCAGAGATAATTCTATAAAACACACCTTAATTAATGCACAAGACACTAAAGAAGTGGTAATTAATGTGGTAAACTATGACATTGTACAGCAAATGTCTTTATCAAGTACAGAATATCCGGGAGGGATTAATGAATTTGAAAAAGCGGGGTTAACCATGCTGCCTTCTGACCTAGTTAAACCATACAGAGTTGCAGAAAGTCCCGTGCAATTTGAATGTAAAATTAATGAAATCATTCCTCTAGGTGACCAAGGTGGCGCTGGAAATTTAGTAATTTGTGAAGTGGTAAAAATGCACATTCATGAAGAAATATTAGACGATACAGGAACAATAGACCCTTTTAAAATTGATTTAGTTTCAAGATTAGGTGGAAATTGGTACGGAAGAGCCAATCAAGGTCTGTTTGAAGTGGAAAAACCTTTAACCACCTTAGGGATTGGAGTAGATCAAATTCCAGATTTCATTAAAGAAAGTGGTTATTTTGACGGTAATGACTTAGGTAAATTAGGGAATATAGAAAAAATACCAACTGACGAAGAAATTGCTATATTTGTAAAAGAAAATTTTGAAGTCAAAGCAGTATTAAGTGCAGACGATTTGCACACAAAATTTCAAAAAGCAAAAGAATATGTAGATAATGGAAAAGCACTTGATGCTTGGAAATTGTTATTAGCACAAAAATAAAAAATAATAGTATGGAAGTAATTGGTAAAATTAAAGTAATTAACCCTGTACAAGAGGTTAGTGCATCATTTAAAAAGAGAGAATTAGTTGTAACAACAGAAGAACAATATCCTCAACATATTTTAGTTGAGTTTACTCAAGCAAAAGTAGATGATTTGAATAGCTACCAAGTTGGCGAACAAGTAAAAGTTTCTATCAACTTAAGAGGTAGAGAATGGGTAAATCCACAAGGAGAAACTAAATATTTCAACTCTATTCAAGGTTGGAGAATTGAAAGAATGACAGCCAGTACTCAGCAAGAACAAGCTATGAGCACGGAAATGCCACCTATACCAGCTGCAGATGCTTTTGAGCCTGCAACTACTTTTAACGAAAACGAACACGACGATTTACCTTTCTAAAAGTTAGAAGTCAGAATTTAGAAGTCAGAAGTTATATAATTTCTGGCTTTTTCTTTTTCTAAATTGTAGTAACTGAATTCTAAATTTAAAATAATGTATTTTTTAACCAAAGAGCTTTATTTTCCTCCCATTACTGAAACTTCCAGTGAAGGTGTTCTTGCAATTGGTGGCGATCTATCTGCAGAACGGTTGATTTTAGCTTACAAAAATGGAATTTTTCCTTGGTTTAATGAAGACGAACCTATCTTATGGTGGTGTCCAGAAGAGCGTATGGTATTATTTTTTGAAGATTTAAAAATTTCAAAAAGCATGCGTAATGTTTTGAATCAAAACAAATTTAAAGTAACCTTTAATACCGCTTTCAACGAAGTAATTACGAGTTGTCAAAAAACAGCAAGAAAAGGACAAAACGACACTTGGATTACCGAAGAAATGGTAGAAGCCTATTGCAAGCTAAATAAATTAGGGGTAGCAAAAAGTGTAGAAGTTTGGCAAAATGATGAATTAGTGGGTGGCTTATATGGTGTAGATTTAGGAGATGTTTTTTGTGGAGAAAGTATGTTTTCAAAAGTTGCTAATGCGAGTAAAGTAGCCTTTATTCATTTAGCGAAGCAATTAGAAAAAGCAAATTATAAACTCCTCGATTGCCAAGTATATAATGATCATTTAGCTAGTTTAGGCTGTGTGGAAATTGACAGAGAAGATTTTATCAAAATACTTACATTATAATTTATTTAATTATGAAAAAAATTCTCCTCATTAGTATTATCCTAAATTTCAATATTAGCTTCAGTCAAAATTTAAAATTTTACGGCTTTTTACCAATACTTAATCAAACTGGGAAAATTAATAAAAAAACAAACTACAACCTTTTTATTTCTACTACCCTTGATTCATTTAATCAAAATATAAATGGAATTGAATATCCTGCAACTGATTTACAATTTTATTTGCAACCAAGCATTATTTATATTTTTTCTCCTAAGATAAACTATAGTTTAAGTTACACATATCAACGAAACAATCCTTTTAATGAGAATTATTTTAATGAACATCGTATTTGGGAACAAATAGCATTTTTATATAACATAGCAAATAGTCGTCTTTCAAACAGATTAAGATTAGAAGAAAGATTTATTGAAAATAAAATTAACAATAGTTATCCATTTTCAACTCGATTAAGGTATCAAATAGGTTTCAATACACCTTTTAAGAACAAGGATTTTTATTTGAATACATATAATGAATTTTATTTTAGTTTGACTGGAGCAAAGAACGCTACTTATAGTGAAAATTGGGCATATATAGGATGTGGATACAAAATAGGAAAAACAAGTCAACTAGAAGTTGGATATTTAAATCAAATTGCCGTTAGAAATAAACAAAAAGATTTACGCTTCTTAAATCTTTTACAAATAATGTGGATTACCAATTTTAATTTTAAAAAAAATAACTAAATTAATCTTCGAAATATTTTAAACTCTTTATATACAAATCTTCTACTTTTTTTCTTGCCCAAGGTGTTTTTCGTAAAAAAGTTAAACTTGATTTTATAGACGGATTACTCTTAAAACAATTGATAGGAATTAATTCTGACAAGGTATCAAAACCAAAATAGGCTACTAGTTGCTCTACGATATGTTGTAATGTTTTTCCGTGTAATGGATCCATCTTATAAATTAGTTTGGGTATTAATATCAATTTCTAGTCCAACAATCTTCTACATGATCATTAACCATTCCAGTGGCTTGCATGTGTGCATAAACTACCGTAGAACCTACAAATTTGAATCCTCTTTTTTTCAAATCCTTACTTAGCCTATCTGAAATTTCGGTTGTGGCAGGAACATCTTTTAAAGTAGCTGGCTTACTATCTATTGGTTTACCATCGACAAAAGCCCAAATATAAGTCGAAAAACTACCAAATTCTTCCTGTACTTTTATAAATGCTTGCGCATTAGTAACTGCGGCTTTAATTTTCAATTTATTTCTAATTATTCCTGCGTCTTCACATAGTGTTTGAATTTGTGCATCTGTAAACTGGGCTACTTTTTGAACATCAAAATTTTTAAAGGCTTTTCTAAAATTTTCTCTTTTTGCTAAAACCGTGTACCAACTTAAACCCGCCTGAAACGTTTCTAAAATTAAAAATTCAAAAATAGTAGCATCATCATATACGGGTTTACCCCATTCCTTATCATGATAATTTCTATACAAATCATCTTTTTCGCACCAAGCACATCGCAATTTACTCATTGTTATGAATGTATTTTTCAATTAAATAATGACCTAAATAAATTAATGGAGTGAGTAAAACCGCAATAATTAATTTAAATGCATATCCTGTAAATGAAAACTCAATATATTGTGAAGTAGTCCAAATTCCGGGTAAATAAAACGCAATTCCTCCTACCACAAAGGAATCAATTAATTGAGACAATACGGTAGAACCTGTACTGCGCAGCCAAAGCATTTTATTACCTGTTCTTTCTTTAAAAAAATTAAAAAAGGTAACATCTAAAAATTGAGCAACTAAAAAAGCTGTAATGGAACCTATAATAATTAAATTACTTTGACCAAAAACTTGTTTAAAAGCATCATTAGAAACAGGGCTTATTCCTTTCGCTTCGGGAATTTTCATAGCAAAATAAAGAATAATAAAACAGTATGAAATGAGCCCTGCAGTTATGATACTTAATCTTTTTACGCCTTGTTTACCAAAATATTCATTAATTAAATCGGTAACAATAAAAACAATAGGCCAAGGTAAAATTCCCATGCTCAAAACGAAGGGGCCAACTTGAATAAGTTTTCCTCCTATTAATTCTGCAGTAACCGCATTAGTAATAAAAATACCTGCTAGAATTACATATACTATTTCTTTTCTTGTTCGTAGCATTTACTTAATATTCGTCTTCCTCATAGTATTGTTCTTCATCATAAGCTTGATTTTCTTGCTTTTTAGAAAAATTTACACGAAGATGATTTTCATTCAAGGATTTATCAATTAACATTTTATAATTTTCGGCAATTTCTTTTTCTTCTAAAATACGTCGAGAATCTAGTTTTTTAAACATTTTTAAATTTAACCTACCTTGCTCTTCAACAAAGGCAATTCCAGAAATATTTTCCGCATTTTGCGCATAAGAATCCTCTTCAATGTTAATATTTTTGTAGAAGAAATATACGAGTTTTTTGTCCTTATATTGCACTTCTTTCTTTTCTAATAGTACAATTGAATCTTTATTTTTTTCAATGTCTTCATAGTAATCAATTGCTGCTTTTACAATTGTATCTTGAGAAAATTTGTCTAGAATATCAAACTGCTTATTATGATAAAGCATTTGAAAGGCGTTATATCTTGTTTTAGGATTGTCAATTAATTGTTGAACCTTCACGCGTTCTAACTTGTTATTTTTAACTAATTCTCTTTCTGCTAGTGCAATGTTTAATTGATCTATCTTTAAATTTTCAGCTTTTGTATATAATTGAGCTACTTCTTTATCATTTTTAAAAGAATAAAGTATATCTAAATAATTGTTTAATTCCTCAATAGGTGCTTCTGCATCATAATTATATGCGTCTTCATCTTTAGCATCTTGTTTGTTTTTCCAACTAGAAAGTCTTTTTAACTCCAATTTTGCATTTGTAACCAACATCTTTTTATATGACTTGATTTTTTTAGGATGCACTTTGTCAGAATTAAGTAAGGCTGTTACAAAATTAACTACTGGTTCGTGATATTCTTTTATACTGTAATATTCTAAAATATCTGGATAAAGAACATATGCATTTTCTAAATCCCAATTAAACAGATTAAATAATCCCGAAATCACATAGCCACTTTCAGAAATTGGCAAATCATAATCTAACAATTCGGCAATTTTTAAATAACCTTCTTTGCTTTCTTGGTAAGTTAAAGCGCGTAAAATAGCGAATTGAACCTGAGTTGTAACATCTTGTTTTTTATAAGCTTGTTCTAAAAAAGGAATAATTTCTGGTGATTTAATTGCGCCTATTTTTTCATAAATTTCTTCCATCAATCCTACCTCATCGTTTTTAAAATCAAATTTTTCTAAGATCTCTTTCAACTTCGGAAAATCTTCTTTTTCGATAGTTAAATTATCAAAGGATTTTATGGCTGAATTTCTAATGCTATCATGTTCACTAAACAAATCTTCCTCAAAGAAGCGCAATTTGTTTTCAAACAATGTTCTTGAAGGTACGCTGTCATTCACTTTAAATGAACTGTATATTTTTTCAATAAAAGTATCATCATTTTTATAATCTTTATCTACCAACGTTTTAAGCACATAGGTTTCTCCTTTCTTCATGACTACTTTATACTTAATAGCTTGTGTAGATTTAGGTTTAGTGGCCATTACTTCGTATACATAATAATCTTTTTCAGGTTGGGCAGTTATTTTTTCATTTGTTAATACTAATTTCTCATCTGTCACTAAACCTAATTTTTTTTCCCACTCAGAAGAAGCATAATCTGTTGGGTCAAATTTATCTCCTTTTTTCTTATCGTCCGAAATTCCTACTGAACTAAAACTACCTGCTGAAACATCGTCAATTGCAACCGCAGTGGTATCAACCGCAGCATTTGTGGTAACAATATCATTATAATTTTCTGATTCAAAATCAGTGGCTAAATTTTCTCTTAAGTTAGCATATAATGAATCGATTACTTTATAACTTTCATATTTATGTGAAGCATAGTAATTCAACTCAACTTCCGTTTTATTTGGCGAAAAGAATTCAAATGTTTTTGATTTTGGCTCAAAATGATTTTTCTTTTTATCGTCATAATCATATCTATTTTTACGTTCAAATTTAAAATCTAAGTATTCATTCTCTTTCTTAGGCACTTCAACCGTAAAAAAGGCTGTTGTATCTTTAAAGACTTTGTAAGGCACATCAGCTACTTTTGGTTTAATTTCGAAAGAAGTAAAAAACTGTTCAGCTTTCTTTTTTGAAGCATTTATTGTTCCCAATAAATAATATTTATTTCCTTTTAATTTTGATTTTAAATGGATTTCTTTGTCTTCTTGCTTAGACTGAGAAATAAACTCAAATTGTTTTTTATCAAAATAGGTTTGGGTTGAATCTAAATCATGTTGTAAGTAGTATTCATAATGCATTCTTTTTAATTCAAACTCAGAATCTTCTAGATTAGAATTATCCATTAATGATTTTTCAACAACAAAATAAGTAGCTTTTTCTTGTTCGTCATAGCCATAATACTCCACATCTGTAAGTTGTTTATTGTCTTTTTTATTTCCTATGGAAATAGCATACGTAGGCATTTCTACTTGGAAACCTCCTTTATATGGTGTAAAAAGTTCTGTATCTTGTTTATATAACTTCAATTTAATATTGTTGTATACCTCATCTTCATATTTTCTAACATAATCTCCTTCTCCACCCATAATTATGGCTATAATTTCAAGCGGTGTTATGTAGTATCTGTAGTGTTGTGCTTTACTTGTTTTAGTAATACTTTTTATATCATAAACGAAATAATTTTTTTCCTGATATGCTTTTTTCTCTAAAATTTCTCCTGGTATATTTTCAAAAAACAAACTATCTAAGGTTTTATGATTAAATTGTTTATCTTTTTTATTAATAAAATCTTTAAGCAACATGCGTTTTACATTAATAAATCCGCCATTTGCCAAATCTGGTGATTCTAAGTTTTCTCCATTTTCAAGAACTAACGGATACAACGGTAAAGTCACCATACCATCTGATGTTGATCTTACTTCAAACGTTGGTTTTACAAAATAATCTTCAATTTGTTTTTTAATTTTTTTCCCTTTTTCTGTATAGTCACTAAAGATTGGTTTTACGGTATATCCCTTTTTACGTAACAATTCAATCATACCATTTTTACCAGGTAAATGAGCTGCACCTACAGCACTAAACAAACTACCTGTTTTCATAATAGAATCCATGCTTTTTACCATTCCAATATTTCGGTCATATAACATGGCTTTGTTATATACTTTTGGGGTACCAAGGGTATTTAATGTATCGATTAAATCTAGATCTTTTTCTCTGTATGCATCTGTTAAAACGTCATTATAGGAACGCTTTTTTAAAATTTTCAACAAAAGTTGTTTATTTTTATCTACTTCTTTCATATCCATTTCAGATTCAGCCTTCATGATAGAAAAAGTAGTAGTCTTTACATTTTCAAGTCCTAGTGTTTTTTTACCATATTTTTTACCAGTACGGTAAATAAACATATCTAAATACGTTTCTTCTTGGTATTCTTGATTTGCCTCGTTTGTTCTAGATAGCAAACTAATTAAGTTATAATTTGAACCTCTAAATAATGGATACAAATTATCTTTTTTTAGTGGTTGTGTATAAAATCTTGAATAAAATGAACCATATTGATACACACCTTGATAAAAACTAAATAAGTCATATAACTCTGACCATGTATTTGGTTCGCTTTCATTAGCAATAAAATCAACGCCCATTAATTTTTCAAAAAAAGCGTCTGACAAATGATAGGATACTTTTTCACTTACATGCATGGTTCCATACATATAGGAATTTTTAGTTAATCCATTTCCTGAGATTTCCCAAAATAAACTTTGGTATTTTTTTTCTTGTGCAAATAAAGAAACTGTCACGAAAGACAGCATAAAAAGAATCTTTTTCAACGCTACTATTTTTTTGAAATTATTTTCCCAAATATATAGAATTGAAAAAGATATTTTGGTGTGTTTTTAAAAAATATTTTAGCTTATTTCCATTTTAAACTTTCCATGATTTGTTTCATGTCATTTTTAATGTAATCTGCTGCAGGAAGAATAGAGTCAAAATTAGGTTTTGCATAAAAATACAAACTTGCTGTAATAAAATTTTTTGTGCTGTCTGTAGCATAAAACTGGGCATTTGTAGCCGCATTACCTCCTACTTGATAAAACATACCATACACTTTATCTTTAGAATTAACAAAAGGTTGTTCTGCTATATCATTTGCTTTTATAGCATGCTCATAGGTTAGTTTTTGAGCATCCATCAATAATTTATCTAAATTTCCATTTACTGGCTTATAAGTCATAAAAATAGTTGCCTTCATTTTTGGGTAATGAATTTCTAAACCACAATTAGAAACTTCTTTAATAGAAACTTGTGTATTTTTATCAAATGCAAATGCACATTTGGAAGAAAATAGTTCATATTTAGCAGGCGCATATTCTAATCGTAATTGCCCCTTAGGTTTTGGTGTAACAGCATCTTTACATGAAAAAAATGCAACAACCAAACACAAATAAAAACAAGGTTTATTCATAATTCTATTTTAAAAAAACAAATTTAAGGCTTATTCTAGAACAAAAAAAAGAATAGTTACCTAATCTAGCATAACTATTCTTCGTTACTTTTATTGTTTTTAAGCATTAAAATGGCAAATCTTTTCCAGACTCATTACCTAAAGAATCAAAATCAACTTCTTTAGATGCTGGAGGAGTTGTAGCTGGTTTTGTTAAATCAGCCTCTTTTTTAGTATTCAAAAATGTAAATTCGGTTACTTGAATTTCAGTAGTGTATTTTGTAGTACCATCTTCGGCTTGCCATTGACGAGATTTTATTCTACCTTCAATATAAATTTTATCTCCTTTAGATAAATATTTCTCACACAATTCTGCAGCCTTATTTCTTACTACAATATTGTGCCATTCTGTTGATGTTATTTTTTCACCAGTAGATTTATTAATATAAACCTCATTTGTTGCTAATGGAAATCTTCCAATGCAGTTTGTTGCATCAAAATAATGCATTTTTACTTCATCACCAAGATGACCAATTAAAATAACCTTATTTAGTGTTCCGTTCATGGCTTATACTTTTTATCAAATTTATAAATTATTTATCTAACTTACAACCTTTTCTAAGAAATTATGAAGTACAATAGGAAACGGATAGGTTTTCAAGTCTTGTACCGAGACTGTTTTATCGGTTTTACTTGTTAGTTGCAGCTTAAAAAATTTAACATGAAGTTCTTGGTGAGATAATTTATGTACGACGTCATAACCCGAAAAATAAGTGACCACATCCCTCTCAGTTAGTTTCCATTTTTTACCAATTAAATGAATGGCTTCATTTTCATTTATGGGGGCTTCTGTTTCAATTAATGGCAATTGATATAAATTTTTCCATATATCTTTATGCACCCTTTTTTCGATTAAAATTGCATCGTTTTCATCTTGTGCCAATATATAATTGAAATAGCGTTTTTTAATTTGTGTTTTTTTAGATTTCACAGGCAATTCAGACACTTTTTTATTTTTCAACGCAACACAACGATCATTAAAAACACAGTTTGTACAATCAGGATTCTTTGGCACACATTGCAACGCACCAAATTCCATCATAGCTTGATTAAAAAGTGCTGGGTGACTTTTATCCATCAAACTTTCGGCTAATTCTTGAAAATATTTTTTACTCGAATTTTGTGCAATATCAAGTGTGACATCAAAAATGCGAGCCAAGATTCTAAATACATTCCCATCCACTACAGCCACAGGTTCATTTGAAGAAAAAGAAGCGATTGCGGCAGCTGTATAACTACCAATTCCTTTTAACTTTAGTAGCTCATTATAAGTTTGCGGAAAAGAGGCCTTATAATCTGAAACCACGATTTTTGCAGTATGATGTAAATTTCTAGCACGGGAATAATAGCCTAAACCCTGCCAAAGTCTAAGTATTTTTTGTTCATCAGCTTGTGCTAAATGATTAACTGTTGGAAAATTTTCTTCAAAAGCAAGATAATAAGGTAAGCCTTGATTCACTCTGGTCTGTTGTAAAATAATTTCAGAAAGCCAAATTTTATAAGCATCCTGCGTGTTTCGCCAAGGTAAATCCCTTTTATTTTGGTTATACCAATTAATTATTGTGGTTGAAAAATCCATATCAAAATTTAGATTTACAAAAATAATTCATTTATGTGGTTAAATTTTAATTCATTATGCTTGAATTTATCTTTTTTTAATTTGTATATTTGCACTCTCAAAAAAAATACACATAAATATTAATACGAAGAAAAATGACGAAAGCAGACATCGTAGCGAAAATTTCTGAAAAATTAGGACTTGAAAAAGGAGACGTTCAAGCAACCGTAGAATCATTCATGGAAGAAGTTAAAAACTCATTAGAAAGTGGTGATAATGTTTACTTAAGAGGTTTTGGAAGTTTTATTATTAAAACTAGAGCTGAGAAAACAGGAAGAAACATTTCTAAAAATACTACAATTAAAATTCCTGCTCATAACATTCCTGCTTTTAAACCAGCAAAAGTGTTTGTAGAAAGCGTAAAAGAAAAAACAGAAGTTACAGTATAACATTATTATTAATTAAAAAAACTACACATTATGCCAAGTGGTAAAAAAAGAAAAAGACATAAGGTAGCTACTCACAAACGTAAAAAAAGAGCGAGAGCTAACCGTCATAAGAAGAAAAAGTAGTTTAAAACTACTTTTCTTTTTTTAAAGAAAAACGTTCATTGAAAACGGAAAATTTTACTACTAAATAGCTATATTTCTATAGTATGTCTGTTAGTATAAAATTTATCCTTCGGGTTTATACCTGTAAAAATGTTTAATCCATCTATTCGCCTTAGCGAATGGATAAAAAAATATACTGCATGAACAAAGAATTAATTATCAGATCAAGTTCAGATGCTGTAGATTTTGCCTTATTAAAGGATGGAAAACTAATTGAACTTCACCAGGAAAAAGAAAAGATTGAAGGCAACACACAATTTCAAGTAGGCGATATTTTTATTGCTAAAATTAGAAAACCAGTTGCTGGACTGAATGCTGCTTTTGTAAATTTAGGGCACGAAAAAGATGCCTTTTTACATTATCATGACTTAGGACCAAATCTATCTTCACTGATGAAATTCATCAAACTTGTAAGCACAGGTAAAGCAAAAGATTATTCACTCAAAAATTTCCCTTTCGAACCAGAAATAGATAAAGATGGTATTATCACTGATATATTAAGTGCTAATCAATCTGTTTTAGTTCAAATTGTTAAAGAACCTATCTCAACTAAAGGACCAAGAATAAGTTCTGAGATTTCTTTAGCAGGTAGGTACGTTGTTTTAGTTCCTTTTTCCGATCGCGTTTCAATTTCGCAAAAAATTAACGATAGAGAAGAAAAAGACCGATTAAAAAAATTAGTGCAAACTATTAAACCAAAGGGATTTGGGGTTATTGTAAGAACAGTAGCCGAAGGCAAAAAAGTAGCTGAAATTGAAAAAGATCTAGAAAACTTATTAGACCGCTGGTCTAGTATGTGCAAAAGGTTACAAACAGCTCATCATCCTTCAAAAGTACTTGGCGAACTCACAAAAGCATCTTCCATATTACGAGATGTTTTTAACGATACGTTTACCAGTGTTCAAGTAGATGATGAAGACTTGTTTTTACAAACGAAGGAGTATTTGCAAGAGATAGCTCCGGATAAAGTGTCTATCGTAAAACACTATCAGTCAAAAGAACTGCCTCTTTTTGAGAAATATCATATCGAAAGGCAAATAAAAACCTCTTTTGGTAAAACAGTTTCTATGAGCAAAGGTGCTTATTTGATTATTGAACACACAGAAGCCTTACACGTTATTGATGTAAACTCTGGCAACCGATCAAACAAGGCATTAAGCCAAGAAGATACTGCTTTAGAAGTTAATTTAATTGCTGCTGCTGAAGTAGCAAGACAATTACGTCTAAGAGATATGGGAGGAATTATTGTTGTAGATTTCATTGATATGCAAAATCCAGACAACAGAAAAGTACTTTATGATTTCTTAAAAGAAGAAATGAGTGACGATAAGGCCAAGCATAAAATCTTGCCTCCTAGTAAATTTGGACTCATCCAAATCACTAGACAAAGAGTTAGACCAGAAGTTAATATTAGTACAAGAGAAGACGATCCAAATGAAAACGGACAAGTTGAAGCTCCTATTTTAATTATTGACCGCATTGAAGCTAACCTTGAAAGTATTATTAAAGACCATAAAAAGGTTGTCTTGAACACGCACCCTTTTGTGGCAGCTTACCTTACAAAAGGTTTTCCATCAATACGTTCAAAATGGTTTTTTGAACATAAAAAATGGGTGAAAATTATACCTCGTGATGCTTACACGTATTTAGAATATCATTTCTTTGATAAAGAAGGAAATGAAATTGAATAAAACTAAAAACCGCCTTTCTATTGATTGGCGGTTTTTTTATTCTCTATCGAAAAAATTTTCCCATAAATCATATAGTCTTTTATTTTTTTCGTTGTATGTTTTCTTAAACATTAAAACCAAAGTATCTTTATCCTGAGTTGGATTTTCATAGTATCGAATCCATTCTTTACCATTACTCATTTCAGAAGTATTCTTTAACTGTTTTTCAACACTTTTTACAGGAATTAATTTATTACCCTTCCATTTATAAATTGTTTGAATACTAGTCATATACCAACTTCCAAAATATTGATAGATTACTAAATTCCTATGTGCATTATAACTCAATTCTGAAGAAAATAAACTAATTGATTTGATACATTGATTTGATAAAGCATCATATTTATAAATTGTCTGTTCTCTATTACCATTCATATTAGGATGTCCAAGAATTAATATTTCTGAATCTTCATCCTTATTAAAATTTTCAAAACTAAAGGATAAAACATCGCTATCAAAAACATCCGATTTTAGTTTCTGCCATGTTTCATTTTCATATTTATAAAAATAAATATGCTGTTTATCCCAAGTGCCATTGATATCTAAAGCAAAAACATCATTTTTATTGATAAACTTTCCAATTACCACAACTCTACTTGAATCTGATTCAATAACGGAATCTAAAGGAAAAATAAGTTCATCTTTGCCTAAATTTGAAATTTTTGTTTTATATGTATTCAACAAACTATCCATATTTAGTTTGGCATGAAAAGCAGTTGGTTTAACAACAATTTCTTCAATAGTTTCCATTCGATTATCATCTTTACTTTGACAATTTTTCGAAGAACATGCATAAAAAAATACAATTACAAAAATTAAAATTATTCTCTTAAAACTTAAATTTTTCATTTATTTCTATAAACTAATTACTTAAAACTGAGCACTAATTTATTCTAATTCATATTCTAACCTAACGGTAATTCTTGCAGATTTATTTTTACTATACGTATCGAAATTGCCTCCATACGAATCTTCTTCAGTAGAGCCTTGACCCGTAATTTGGAATACACCCATGCTTGCCGATTTTAATTTTCCTAAATCGCCATCTGCTGACGTTACAATTTTTTCGGCACGTTCTTTAGCGTCTTTAGACGCTTTTTGTATTAAGCTATGTTTTAAACTGGGTAAATCTGAATAGGTATATTGAATAGAATTTGAACTTAATTCAATCCCCGAGTTAATTAACTCAGAGGTTTTACTAGACACATCTTCTATACGTTTCATTAAATTCGGATTCTTTTTAGCCGAGAATGTGATCGTTTGTGACGCTTCATAGCCATCAAAAACTTGTTCGTATTTTGTACCATAATCACTATCCCCTGTCTCAATTCTTACTTCTCTAAATCGTTTGTTAAACTGTACTGCACCAAAACTAAATTCTCCTTTTTTAAAACCTTTCCCTAAAAAAAAGCGTTCTACAATTTTTTGATCGGCTATCATTTTATTGTAAGCCTCTTTAATATCAAAACTTTTAGTAGTAAAACTCCCAGACCATAAAATTTCATCTGACACAAAATCTTTAGTTCCTAATCCAATTACGGAAATGGTATCTAAATTTTCATTCCTTTTTTTAAAGGCACTGCCTAATATCATGGCTGTCAGAATGATAGAACCTCCTATGATTGCCGCTTTAATTAATTTGTTGTTCATTTTTGTTCTCTTAAATGTTTAGTATTCGTATCATCACAAAACAAATGCCAGATTTGTATTTAACGTTTATTTTGAAAAAATAATTGTATAAGTGCGGCGCATTCATCTTCTAACACCCCCGAAACTACTTGTGTTTTTGGATGTAATTGCGTACCTAAGGTTGTGTAGCCTCGCCTTTCGTCTTTTGCTCCATACACGATTTTAGTAATTTGTGACCAATATAACGCTCCTGCACACATTTGACAGGGTTCTAAAGTAACATAAAGCGTACAATCTTTCAAATATTTTCCGCCTAAAAAATTGGCTGCACTTGTTATAGCCTGCATTTCAGCATGTGCTGTTACATCATGCAGTAATTCGGTTAAATTATGTGTTCTGGCAATGACTTGATTATTAACAACCACAACTGCACCAACAGGAACTTCGCCTTTAGCAAAAGCTTCTTTAGCCTCATATAAGGCTTTTTTCATAAAATAATCGTCTGTAAAAATTGTTTCCAATAGGTTTGCTTTTATTCTATCAAAAATAACAAACAATATTGTATTTTTGCCCTTGAAATGAATAATTTACTTTCCCATATTGAAAATCCTTATGATTTAAGGAAATTAGCACCTAATGAGCTTCCTCAATTAGCAGAAGAATTACGTCAATATATTATTGACATCGTTTCACAAAAAGAAGGTCACTTAGGAGCAAGTTTAGGCGTGGTGGAACTAACCATTGCCTTACACTATGTTTTTGATACACCAAATGATTGTCTTGTTTGGGATGTAGGTCACCAAGCGTATGGTCACAAAATACTCACCGAACGTAGAACACAATTTCCAACTTATAGGGAAAAAGGAGGTATTTCTGGATTTCCAAAACGAAGCGAAAGTAAATATGACACTTTTGGTGTAGGACACTCCTCAACTTCCATTTCTGCAGCCTTAGGAATGGCATTGGCCGCCCAAATAAAAGGAGAGTTTGACAAAAATCATATTGCAATAATTGGCGATGCGTCGATTGCTAGTGGAATGGCTTTTGAAGCGTTAAATCATGCTGGTGTAACGAATGCTAATGTTTTAGTAATTTTAAATGACAACAGCATGGGAATAGACCCAAGTGTTGGCGCGTTTAAAGAATACCTAACAGCTATAAAATCAGGTAAAAATCCAATAGAAAATAATGTAATTAAGTCGCTTAATTTTGATTATACTGGTCCAATTGACGGTCATGATTTAGAGGCTCTAGTGACCGAATTAAAAAGATTAAAAGAAACAAAAGGACCAAAATTTTTACATATTATAACTACAAAAGGAAAAGGATTAGCGTATGCTGAAGAAGACCAACTAACCTATCATGCACCAGGTAAATTTGACAAATTAACGGGTAAACTGATACGTGATGAAAATGAAAATCCTGCACCTAAATTTCAAGATGTTTTTGGACATACATTAGTTGAATTAGCAACAACAAATGAAAAAATAGTAGGTATTACACCTGCTATGCCTTCAGGGAGTTCCTTAAAATACATGATGGAAGCCTTTCCTGAAAGAGCTTTTGATGTAGGTATTGCCGAACAACATGCCGTAACCTTAGCTGCTGGAATGGCTGCACAAAATTTAGTAGTTTTTTGCAACATTTACTCTACATTCATGCAACGGGCATATGACCAAGTTATTCATGATGTAGCACTGCAAAATTTACCTGTGATATTTTGCCTAGACCGAGCAGGTTTTGTAGGCGAAGATGGCGCAACACACCACGGTCTTTTTGATATAGCCTATTTAAGTTGCATCCCTAATATGTTCATTTATGCACCACTAAACGAAATTGATTTACGCAATATTTTATACACTGCTTCGTTAGGATTACAACATCCTATTGCTATTCGATATCCGCGAGGGAAAGGAACAATAACAAACTGGAAACTTCCGTTTGAAAAAATTGAGATTGGTAAAATTCGCACCTTGAAAGAAGGGAAAAAATATGCTGTAATTTCAACAGGAACCATTAGTAATACTGTTGAAAACGCCTTAATAAAGAGTGATTCACCTGAAAATTTTGCGCATTATCATTTGGGCTGGATAAAACCAATAGATGAAGAACAATTGCATCATATTTTTACCAAATTTTCTATTGTAGTAACAGTAGAAGAAGGTGTATTATCAGGTGGTATGGGAAATACTATAAACACATTCGCAAGTAAAAATAACTATAAAAATAAAATTATAAATTGTGGTGTTCCCGATACATTTATTGAACACGGAACCGTAAAACAACTATTTGAAGAAGTAAAATTAGATACAGAAAGTTTTATAAAAATATTTAACAACCTAAATCATGATTAAAAAAGCGTGCTTTATTCTATTATTTTTTATTACATCACAATATACACAAGCCCAAATTGTTAAAACAGCCTTACCTGATACAACAGCATCGCGCTGGGAAAAGGTAAATAAAGTAGGGCTTGATTTTACTCAGATTGCTTTTGTAAACTGGTCTGCAGGGGGAAATAATTCCATTTCTGGATTAATAAAAGGTCATTTTATTAGAGCTTATAAATATAACAATATGAAATGGAATAACGAGTTGCTTATGCGCTATGGTCTCAATAAACAAGAAAATCAAGATGTACGAAAAACGGATGATGCTTTTCTACTTAACTCCACTATAGGGTATAGAAAAGACAGTATTTCTAATTGGTTTTATGGCGGAAAATTTACTTTTCAAACCCAATTTTCTAATGGGTATAGTTATCCAAATGTAGAAAAAGCAATATCAAAACTATTTGCCCCTGCTTATGTATTTGTAGGAATAGGAGCAGAATACGCCAGAAAAGATTTAGGCTTTACTCTTTATTTGTCTCCATTAACACAGAAAACTACTATAGTTTTAGATAAAAGACTATCAAATGAAGGTGCTTTTGGTGTTGCCAAGGCGATTTATGACACAAATGGAACGCTATTAAGAAGTGGTGGTAAATCTAGAACAGAACTTGGTACTCTTATTTCGGGTCAATTTAAAAGAGAGATTGCTAAAAATATGGTTTTAGATACACGTGCAACTTTATATACTGATTACCTAAACAAATTTGGAAATATAGATATTGATTGGTTTTCAAATATTGAAATGACCGTGAATAAATATGTAAAAGCAAATGTAGGATTACACGTAATGTATGATGACGATATTAAATCTAAAAAAGAAGAAAACGGTATTCAAGTAACGCGTGGACCAAGAATTCAATTAAAACAAATTATTGGTGTAGGTGTATTGTATACGTTTTAGTTTTAAAAAGTAATTTTCACGACATACCCTTCATACGTGCGCACATTAAAAACAGTTCCATCTTCAAAAAGCAAGTACTGCCCTTTTATACCTGTTACTTTCCCTGAAAAATTTGGTGTTTTTTCTAAATTTAAACTCGAAACTTTTACAGGATATTGCTGTACTGGATAGTTGAGTAAATAATCTTGGTCTTCTTCTAAAAAATAAGGTTTTACTTCATCTGGAAGCCAATCAACTAATTTTTGTTTTTCGGCAGATAAATCGGCAGGTGAAATTTCATTTTTTAACATTTTTTGCCAATTTGTTTTATCAGCAAAATGATGTTTAAGTGCTACTTCTGCTACTCCTGCTAAATATCTATTTGGCGTTTCTAAAACAGGTAAAGCTTCTATCGCACCTTGATCAATCCATCTGGTTGGCACTTGTGTTTTTCGAGTTACTCCCACTTTCACTTCAGAAGACAAGGCTAAATAAACCATATGCGGTTGTAACTGCACCCGCTTTTCATATTCTAAATCTCTATCTTCAATATCTAAGTGTGCTTTACTCAACTCGGGTTTCATTATCCAATCGGCAGCAGCAGGAATGGTAGAAAAACAATCGTAGCAAAATCCTTGACGAAAAATTTTCTTCGGTTTCTTGCAATGTAAGCATTGATAACCCTTGTGTTGTACTTCAATAGTTCTCCCTATAAGCTGATTGACATTTATAAAATTTGTATCAAAAATTAAATAATACTGAATGGGATGTCCCATTTCTGTTTGCATTTTTGTTAAAGTACCTTCAAATGTCGTCATTAGCCTTGCAGTTGATTGATTTTTTATTATTTTTGGTAAAGATAAAAATTCAATTGTACATATGCCATTACCTATAATAAATTCTATCGCTTCTTGGATTTTGAAGAAAAGAATTCATCAAATGGAATTATTTGTCAAATATCCGCATGAAGTACAAGAAGAATTATTATTTCAGCTAGTAAAAGCAGCCGAACAGACGGTTATTGGTAAAAAATATAGCTTTTCTGGTATTAAAAATTATTCTACATTCCAAGAGCGTGTACCCGTTTCAACCTATGAAGCCTTTGAACCTTATATTGAACAAACGCGTCAAGGCGCACAAAATATTTTTTGGAATACCCCAATTAAATACTTTGCAAAATCGAGTGGTACTACTAATGCGAAAAGCAAATTTATTCCTGTAAGTGCTGAAGCTTTAGAAAACAACCATTATAAAGCCAGTAAAGATTTATTAGCTTTATATCTTAATAATAATGAAAATTCACAGTTGTTTGTGGGTAAAAGTCTTCGTTTAGGAGGTAGCAAACAATTGTATGAAAACAACAATACCTTTTTTGGGGACCTTTCTGCTATTTTAATAGACAACATGCCTATTTGGGCCGAATTTAGTTCTACCCCAAGCAATAAAGTTTCTTTAATGAGTGATTGGGAAACAAAATTACCCGCTATTATTGAAGAATGTTTGCAAGAAAATGTTACCAGCATAGCAGGTGTTCCTAGTTGGATGATGGTTTTGTTAAACAAAGCACTAGAAACAACGGGTAAAGAAAACATACTTGATATTTGGCCAAACGTAGAAGTCTATTTTCACGGTGGCGTGAGTTTTGATCCATACCGAGCGCCTTATCAAAAATTATTCCCTAAAGAAAGTTTCAAATATTATGAAATTTACAATGCTTCTGAAGGCTTTTTTGCGCTGCAAGATTTAAATAATTCGGACGAATTACTATTGATGCTTGATTATGGAATATTTTATGAATTTATTCCAATGGATAGCTTTGGACAGGAAAACCAACGCATTATTCCGCTTCAAGAAGTAGAATTACATAAAAATTATGCGTTAGTGATTACCACTAATTCAGGATTGTGGCGATACATTATTGGCGATACGATACGTTTTACATCCTTATCCCCTTATCGTATTAAAGTTACAGGAAGAACGAAACACCATATTAATGTTTTTGGCGAGGAATTGATGGTTGAAAATACAGACAGAGCTTTAGCCAAAACGTGCCAAGAGTTAGCATGTGAAGTGATGGATTATACAGTTGCACCTATATTTATGGATAACAAACAAAAAGGTGCACATGAATGGATTATAGAATTTAAAACGGCTCCGCATGATGTAGCTGCTTTTGGTCAATTATTAGACACTAACCTTCAACAGTTAAACTCAGACTATGAGGCTAAGCGATTTAACAACATGACGTTAAACCCGCTTGTTTTAAACGTAGCACGTGAAAATCTATTCTATGATTGGCTAAAAGCAAATGATAAATTAGGCGGCCAACATAAAGTCCCTCGCTTATCTAACGACCGCAGTCACTTAGAAGAATTATTGAAATTGCAGTAAGTTTATTTTAATAAAAACCCCTATTAGCATTTTATACTAATAGGGGTTTTTATATTTTTATTTTATAATAATTTCTTTTATTACGATGCTATTTCCAATCGTTTTAATAAATTTTTAGTTAAGGCATGAGCAGCAAACTCTTGCGTTACGGTCAGTTCATTTTCACTTGAACTTGGTAATTCAAACATAGCATCTGTTAAAATAGCCTCGCATAAAGAACGTAAGCCACGGGCTCCTAATTTATACTCTAAAGCTTTTTCTACAATAAACGTTAAAGCTTTTTCTTCTACCGTTAACGCAATACCATCCATTTCAAATAATTTTTGATACTGTTTTATCAACGCATTTTTAGGTTCTGTTAAAATAGCTCGTAAAGCATTTGCATCTAACGGATCCATGTGAGATAGAACGGGTAATCTTCCAATAATTTCTGGAATTAAACCAAATTCCTTAACATCTTTTGGGATAATATATTGCAACAAATTTTCTTTATCTACTTGGTCTGCTGCAAGGGTAGAATTAAACCCGATAGCTTGTTGGTTTAACCGTTTTGAAATAATGCGTTCAATACCATCAAAGGCACCACCGGCAATAAATAAAATATTTTGCGTATTTACTTCAACAAATTTTTGATCTGGGTGTTTTCTTCCTCCTTTTGGTGGTACGTTAACAACTGAACCTTCTAATAATTTCAATAAGGCTTGCTGTACGCCTTCTCCCGAAACATCACGCGTTATTGAAGGATTATCGCTTTTACGGGCAATTTTATCAATTTCATCAATAAAAACAATTCCTCTTTCGGCTTTTGCTACATCATAATCGGCAGCTTGTAACAAACGTGTTAAAATACTTTCTACATCCTCACCTACATAACCCGCTTCAGTTAAAATAGTAGCGTCAACAATAGCTAGCGGCACATTTAACATTTTGGCAATTGTTTTTGCCACTAATGTTTTTCCTGTTCCAGTTTGTCCTACAACTAAAATATTACTCTTTTCTATTTCTACTTCATCGTTTTGTATGGGTTGCATCAAACGTTTGTAATGGTTATAGACCGCTACACTCAACACTTTTTTGGTTTGATCTTGCCCAATTACATATTCATCTAAAAAAGATTTAATTTCTTTTGGTTTACGAAGCACCAAGTCATTAAATACTTCGGAAGAACCTGTTTGTTTCAATTCTTCTAAAACTATGCCATGCGCTTGTTCAATACATCTATCACAAATATGTGCTTCTATACCTGCTATTAGTAAGTTAGTCTCGGGCTTTTTTCTGCCACAGAAGGAACATTCTAAAACTTCTTTTGCCATTTTTTTTGGGTTAAAGGTGATGGGCAATGGGTAATAGACAAACAAATCTTTTACCTATAACCCATTACCTAATACCTTTTTATTATCTTGTTAATACTTCATCAATCATTCCGTATGCTTTTGCTTCGTCAGCTTTCATCCAATAATCTCTATCACTATCATGATGTACTTTATCCATCGGTTGTCCCGAATGCTTTGAAATGATTTCGTATAATTCAGTTTTCAATTTTAAGATTTCTCTTGTCGTGATTTCTATATCCGATGCTTGTCCTTGAGCGCCTCCTAAAGGTTGGTGAATCATAACTCTACTGTGTGGCAATGCACTTCTTTTTCCCTCAGCTCCTGCACATAATAATACAGCACCCATAGAAGCTGCCATTCCTGTACAAATTGTTGCCACATCTGGCTTAATAAATTGCATCGTATCATAAATACCTAAGCCAGCATACACGCCTCCACCTGGCGAATTAATATAAATTTGAATATCTTTTGTTGCATCTACACTTGCCAAAAATAACAATTGTGCTTGAACAATATTTGCAATTTGGTCGTCAATACCTGTGCCTAAAAAAATGATTCTATCCATCATTAAACGTGAAAAAACATCTAATTGAGAAACATTCAACTGACGCTCTTCCATTATATAGGGCGTCATACCTATAGGTGTAATCTTACTTACAATTTTATCGTAATAAATGCTATTTACACCGTGATGTTTAGTCGCATATGTTTTAAATTGTTTAGCCATTTCGAGCGTAGCTCTAGGATCTCTTCCGTAATTCATAATTTTTTGTTTAAATGTTTAATCGTTTAAAAGTTTAATCAAACTTAAAACCACTACTATTTTGCAAAGTTTGTGCCTTTTATCTAATGTGACAAAATGACTTCAATAAAAAAGCGTCAAACCGTTGATTTGACGCTCAAATATACTAATTTTTTGGAATTAGTTATTATTTTAATTCGCCATACATGGCTTTAATAAAATCTTGATAATTTACTTCTTTAGATTTTGCTTTTACTTTATCTTTAAATAGATTAAGCATTTTTTCGCTCATCACTTGGTCAGAAATTCTTTTGATTTCATCTTGATTAGAAAGTACACGTGCTACTATTCCATCAATTTCTTCATCAGAAGGATTTAATTGGCCAAACTGCGCCATTTGCTTTTTAATCAATGAAGCTGTAAAATCTTTTAATTCTTCAAACTTAACTTGTAAATCATTCGCTAAGATTACTTTATTTTCTATCAATTGATAACGTAATCCTTTTTCTGAATTTGCATATTCTACTTCTGCTTGTTCTGGAGTTAATGGTGTTTCTCCAACTGTTTGAATCCATCTTTTTAAGAAATCTGATGGTAAATCAAAAGAAGTTGATTCAATTAAGAAATCTGTAACGTCATTTAAAAATTTTTGATCTGCTTGTTGTGCAAATTGCGCTTCTGCGTCTTCTTTGATTTTTGCTTTTAATTCTTCAAGAGACGTTACTACACCTTCACCAAATAATTTGTTAAATAAATCTGCTGTTAGTTCTGCTTTCTCAATAGCATCAATCGATTCAATTGTAAAAGTAACTTCAATATCTAAACCATGTGCGTCGTCATGTGCTACTTTTAAATAATCCATCAGTTTATGATCATCATCAAATAAACCTTTCGTTTTTAATGTAACTACATCGCCAATAGTTTTACCAATCAATGCTTTTGCTGCTTTTTTATCTTTAAAAACATCTAATGTAATAACTGTTGAATTGTTTATTCCTTTTTCTTCGTTAGCAAAAGTTCCTTTAATTTCATTCCCATCTGCTACTACTGTTTGAGGAATTAATTTTCCATATTGTTTTTGAATTCTCTCAACTTGTTCGTTTAACAACGCATCATCAGCAACAATTTTATATTCAACCAATTTGTTTTTCGCAGATAAATCTACGGTAAATTCTGGTGCTAAACCTAATTCAAACTCAAAAGTTAATATATCTGCGTCCCATGAAAAATCGTCGGTTTCTTTTGGTAATGGATTCCCTAAAATATCTAATTTTTCTTGAACTAAATAATCATTTAATGATTGTTGTAATAATTTATTTACTTCATCAGCCATGATTGCTTTCTCATATTGCTTTTTGATTAAGCTCATTGGCACGGCTCCTTTTCTAAATCCAGGGATTGACGCATTCTTTTTATAATCAGCTAATACTGTTTCTACTTTTTCAGCATAATCTTCTTTGCTGACAGCTACTTTTACAATAGCATTTAATGCATCTACCTGCTCTTTTGTAATATTCATTTTATTTGATTTTTGTAGTATAAAATTTGGGTGGCAAAATTATATAATTTTTACCACCCAAACAAGTTTTTAATCAATTGAATTTCATATAGATAATTAATTGTTTTTAATTGTCATATTGGCATGCCTTATCATCATAGGTGTTTATCTCACAAAAGGATACTGTTCTATTTATTTGTGTTCCATGATTATAATGGTAAGCAAACGAGTTTATGTATGGCAATTAAATTCGATAAATTATTGGTTTTAATCAACAAATATTTTATTAGATATAGATTGACCTATAGAAAGGAAAATACTAAATAAAAATGCCGTAATAAAACTTGGAACACTAAATCCATCAACAAAATAATCTGTCAATAATACCATGATGGTATTAATTACTAATAAAAATAAACCTAATGTAAAGAATGTTACTGGGATAGTAAGCAATACTAATATAGGCTTTATAAATGTATTTAGTAGCGATAGAATTACAGCAGTAGTAATTGCTGCCACAAAATTATCTACTCGTATGTGTAAAAAATAAGAAAATATGATAATCAATACAGTTGAAATTATCAGTTTTAAAATAGCGTTTTTCATATGTATATATTTATTTGTTTTTTAAAGATCATATGGTATCGTATTTTTATTTGTTAGCTTTAAAATACTACTTGCAAATATATAAAAAAGGCTGTCCGGTTTATTGGACAGCCTTATATTTATATTTATGATGTTCTTAATTTACTGGAACAATATTTATTCCTGGAAAATAAGACGGGTGATTTAAAGGTAAATTTGCATGATAATACGAATTAATTACTTTAATAATTTCATTCGCTATTACAGCATAACCTCTAGCATTTGGATGAACTCCATCTAATGAGAATAACACTTGCCCTTCAGTGGTTGAACCACTAAAATAATCCGCTGTATAGATTTGACCTGTTTCAATTCTTAACCCAGAAATTAATTGATTCATAACTGCATTCATATCTGCAACTGCTAAATGTTTAGTAGCGGCAATAGAAACAATAGCATTGTTATAGGCTGTAGTTGCAGCTGCTACTTTAGCTCTTTCATTTGCAGTTAAAACCCATTTGTTTGCCATAGGAAAAGAAACACCGTTTATGTTGATTCCCGCAGGAGCCGCTGAGTTTGTTGTACCAATAACTGATGATGCAGGTAAAACAACTAAGTCAGCAGAAGTTGTTTGGCGTGCTCTTCCGAAAACTGCGCCAAATGCTGCTGCAGTTGCTGCACCTAATTGTGGTGTTAAAGCAGCTGTAATAGCCGCACTTCTATCTGTTGCGTCAACATCAGTAATCAAAATAGGATTTGCTGCAGTCGCCGACAATGGATTAATACGGTTAGGTTCTCCATAAGCTGTAAATATTGCATCTAAAGGGCCATATAATTGTGTGTTTAACGCAGTTATATTTGCAGACCCCCCTAATGCTGATGGAGCAATTGGATTGTAAGGTACTCTTGTAAAATAAGGAATTGATGTTACACTAGGAATTGTACACACCACTCCTTTTGCGCCACCATTAGTTAAAGTGTTAATGATATTAGTATATACACTAGCAAATACAGTACTATTTGTAATATCATTAGAGCCATATGTTGCAGGATTCATATTTCCTGTTGCATTATGATCTGCAGCTGCTGTAGTTCCATTAGCTGCAGCTCCACCATTTGTAGCATAAGCTAAAACATCATTAGAACCAATCCAATTTGTAAAGAATGTTGGATTTTTTGACATAGCGTCACCTAAAACAGTTGCTGATGGCGTAGTTGCATGTCTTACAAAATAAGGATTAGCTTGACCTAAGGCTACTCCAGCTAAATTTCCATAACCTGCTGCTAATAAATGGAATGATTTTGCACCTGGCACACCCATATTATTGTATGCTTTTGCTTGTAAATTAGAAACTTCAATTGTAGGTGTTCCTACAATATTTTCTGGACGACCTTGAGAAGCATCAATTACTAATCTTGTTGTTCCTACTTGAGTTCCGCCTAAAAGCAAACCTCCTAGATTATTAACATCATCTGCATAAGATGGTTGTGTGAAGTCTCCTCCGCCTACTAATGCAAATTTTTGCGCTAATAAATTAGGATAGGAATAAGATTGACTTACTCTTGACACTGTTCCGTCCATGTAACCTGCTGTTAATGAATTTCCTACAGCTACATATCTTGAAAAATCTGCTTCTCCCGATGTATAATTGGCACCAACAGCGTTTTCAAATTCTGGCTCACAGCTAGCAAAACCTATTGCTAATGCTGATAATAATATAAATTTATTTTTTTTCATTTGTGTCAAATTTTAAATTAGAAGCTATAAGAAACACCTACACCAGGAGAAAATACAGATGATTTGTATGTTCCACCAAACGGAATAGCATTTCCATTTTCGTAATAATAATTGTATGAGTTGTTGATTTCGTCAAAATGTAGATATAAGAATGAGAAGTCAACTCCTAAATTTTTGTTTAATTTATAGGTTAAACCTCCTGTATATCCTGTAGAATTATTTCTTGGTGTTTCAGGCGCAAAATAACCATTTTGAACTGGACTTTGATCGAAATACCATCCTGCTCTAAATGTAAATTTATCATTAGCGATATATTGTGCTCCTAAACGATATGAATTAGAATCTTTGTAATTTCTTGGATTGTTTGACACATTTCCATTAGCAAAATTAACTGTTAATGCTTTATAAACACTCCATTTTGTATGGTTGTAATCAAATGCGAATAACCATTTATCTGATGCTTTATATGAAATACCTGCAGTAATTTCAGCTGGTAATGGTAAATCTGCATCAAAAGTAGTATTTGCTAATTGAGCTGTTGCAAATCCAGGAACATCATTAAATGTTGCTGCTCCACCTCTTGCTTCCATTATAATTTCAGAACGGTAATCAAATCCTAATGTAAAATCTTTTGCTGGTTTAAACATAAAACCAACATTATATCCCCAAGCTGTAATTCCTTGCGCATCTAAATTAACATCTGTTGGTTGTCCGTTATTAGAATATAATGGATTAGTAGATAGGTTTCTATCAAATTTAACCCCTCCCGTAGCAAGAATTGGTCCACCACCTATACTAAAAACATCTCCCACTTTGAAAGAAACTGTAGGCTGAACAAATATTGCTTCTAATTTGATATTATTAACTAAGTGTGCTCCCTGCCAATCTTGATTCCATTTTACTGTAGAACCATATGGTGTGTAAACTGCTAAACCTGCAGATATAAATTTATTAATTTTATAAGTAGCATACAAACTAAATGGCGTACCCATGTTATTAGTATTTGCCTGCCAGTTATACATAGAATTTTGAAATGCTGTTTTAGCAAATAAAACATTTCCACCCACAGATAAGTTGAATTTTTTATCTAAAAAAGACATCCCTGCAGGGTTAAAAAACGCTACCTCTGCACTATTTACAACTGCTACTCCGGTATGACCCATAGCTAATTGTTTTTGACCTTGCATACTCACTCTATATCCGCCAGCGAACATAGTAGCCGAAGCCAAAGTCATTAAAGATAAAGAAAATAATTTTCTCATAATTTGAATAATATTAGTTTATTTTAGTTCAATACAAGTTTCAAAATTAACATAAATTATGAATATTACAATTTTTTTAACTAAAATATTATGCGTTCATAATAATTAGCTGATAAATTTTCGTACTTCACAAAAAAAGGCTTCAGGATTTTCTGCATGAAGCCAATGACCTGAATTGGGCACCGCAACAATAGTCGCTTTAGGAAAATGATAATAAATTGTTTCAAAATCTGCATCTGTTATGTAATCTGATTTATCACCTCTTAAAAAGAGTGTTTCACCAAAAAAATGAGCATTCAAAGACAATGCTGTGCCAATTTCTTCAATTTTTTCATTGAAAACATTTAAATTAAATCTAAAACCTAGTGTGTCAGGTGTAATACGGAACAAATTTTTCAATAAAAATTGTTTTGTTCCAAAATCGGAGATGTACGTTGAAAAAATTGTTTCTACATCTCCGCGGGATGGATTTTTTGAAAAATCTACTGCATTTAAAGCAGCTAGAATTTTTTGATGATGTGGTGCATAATATTTTGGTCCAATATCTGCCACAATTAATTTTTCAACCATTTGTGGATATACTGTAGAAAATAGCATAACTACTTTACCACCCATAGAATGACCTAATAAAATGGCTTTTTCAATGTGATGAAAATCCAAATAATTTTTCACATCATGAACCATTACGTCATAATTAAATGCATCATCATGAAAACTTTTTCCATGATTTCGCATATCTAAAGCATGAACCTGAAAACCTAATGCTGCAAATTGTGTGCTTAACGTTTTCCAATTGTCTGACATTCCTAAAAAACCGTGAATAATGAGTAGTGGCATGCCCTCGCCTTCAATTCTTGAAAATAACTGCATTTGTATTACTTTAAGCGTTGTAAATACATGTTAATTACATTGTCAAACCCTAAATATAGGGATTCAGAAACAAGTGCATGGCCAATAGAAACTTCCAATAAATTAGGGATGTTTTCTTTAAAAAATTTTATATTTTCCAAACTTAAATCATGCCCGGCATTAATTCCAAGCCCCATTTCAGTTGCTTTATTTGCTGCTAAAACATACGGCTCAATTCCTTTTAGATTACCTAAACCAAACTCATGCGCAAAACTTTCAGTATACAATTCAATTCTGTCCGTACCAGTCTCTTTAGCACCTTCTATCATTTTTTCATTGGGATCAACAAAAATTGACGTTCGAATACCTTTGCTTTTAAATAGCGCAACAACATCCTTTAAATAGGATTGATGCGTAATTGTGTCCCATCCCGCATTTGACGTTAATGCGCCAATAGCATCTGGAACAAGCGTGACTTGAGTAGGCACTACTTCTAGTACTAAATCAATAAAGTTGTGTTGTGGATTTCCTTCTATGTTAAATTCTGTATAAACAATAGGTTTTAAATCTCTAGCATCTTGGTATTTTATATGGCGTTCGTCTGGTCTAGGATGAATGGTAATGCCTGCAGCACCAAATTTTTGAAGATCTGTAGCCACTTGAAGCAAATTTGGCACATTTCCGCCTCTTGAATTTCGTAACGTCGCTATTTTATTGATATTTACTGATAATTTTGTCATGCTAAGATATATTTTTTACAAAAATAATAAACTATCACAATAGGATTGCTTATTTTTTAGTTATTTTGCATGAGTATTGAAAATGTATCACATGACTAAAATTCAAGATTTTATTAATAATAAAATTGAAGCCCTACAAGCACATGAAAGTATTGTTGAGGCACGAAATATTTTTTTAGACTTTGATTATTCTCATTTTCCTATACTTGATCAAAATGTATTTATAGGATCAATTGGCAAAGAAGAAGCCGAAATTTTCCCTACTTCAGATACCATTTCCACTCATAAGTATGGCTTACATCGTTTTTTTGTAAGGGAAACGATGAATTGGTTTGATGTATTTGAAGAATTTTCTAAAAATAACAGTACAATTTTACCTGTTTTAGACGCAAACAATACATATGTAGGTTTTTATGAATTAGATGATGTACTTCATTTTCTAAATGAAACTACATTTATAAAAGAAAACGGAGGTATACTTAGTATTGAAAAAAACTCAAATGATTTTACATTTAGTCAAATTTGTCAAATTGTAGAAAGTAATCATGCTCAAATATTAGGCGTTTTTGTTTCTCAAACTACTGAAGAAACAACACAAATAACACTTAAAATTACGGAAGTAAATTTTAATGAAATTATCCAAACTTTTAGGCGTTATAATTATATCGTTTTATCTGAGCATCAAGAAGATTCTTATTTGAACAGCCTGAAAGAACGTTCAGATTATTTAGATAAATATTTAAATATTTAATTTCAGAGAGTTAAAAACATGAAAATAGCCTTATTCGGACAATACTATCAGAACAACACCCACACCATCATTGAAAAGGTTGTTGCTTATTTAATGCAACGAAATTGTACCTTATGTTTTTTTAAAGAATTTTCAGAAACTTTACAAGAAAACGGACTAAAAATAGACTCTTACACCACTTTTGAAACGTATGAGGATTTAAAAAATAATTTTGATTTTTTAATTAGTGTGGGCGGTGATGGAACTATATTAAGAGCTGCTACTTGGGTAAGAAATTTAGACATTCCAATAATAGGAATTAATGCAGGCCGTCTAGGTTTTTTAGCAACGGTTCAAGAAGAGAATATTGAAATGCTATTAACACATGTTTTTGATAAAAATTTCACTTTATCAAAGAGAACATTAGTTAGTCTTGAAACTTCACCAGGAAACAAAGACATTGAGGAAATAAATTTTGCTTTAAATGAAATTTCAATTTCACGAAAAGACACTACTTCTATGATAACCATAGAAACTACGATTAATGGCGAATATCTAAATTCATATTGGGCAGACGGATTAGTAATATCAACCCCAACAGGTTCAACGGGATATTCTTTAAGTTGTGGCGGACCCTTATTGATGCCTACAGCTACAAGCTTTGTAATTACCCCTATTGCTCCCCATAATTTGACTGCAAGACCTTTAGTTATTCCCGATGATGTAGAGATTAAACTTAAAGTTTCGGGAAGAGAAGAACAATATTTAGTCTCATTAGACTCTCGAATTACTTCTGTAACAAATGAAACTATTTTAACGATAAAAAAATCTAATTTTACAATCTCTTTGGTAGAATTTCCACAAGAAGGCTTCTTTAAAACAATTAGAAAAAAATTGCTTTGGGGAGAAGATAAAAGAAACTAACATACCATTTTTCATTTTTATACGTTATTTATTCCACTTAGAGGCTAAAAAATAGCTTATTAAGGTGGTTACTATTTCAATATTATTATATTTGCAAACTATTAAAAAAATGAAGAACGTATTATTTTATATAGCTACCCTGTTTTTGAGTTATTCATTACATGCTCAAATACATGAATTTGGTGTTTTTGCTGGCGGAAGTAATTATATAGGCGATGTTGGCCCTACAAATTATATTTCACCAAATAAATTTGCTTTTGGTTTGCTTTATAAATGGAATAAAAGCCCCCGACATTCCTACAGACTTTCTTATTATCAAGGTGAATTAATTTCGCATGATGTAGATAGCAATGCGCCAAGCAGAAATTTAAGAGGGTTTTCTATTAAAAATTCTATAAAAGAGTTTTCTGCTGGTGTTGAATTTAATTTTTTGGATTTTGATTTACACAATACAAAAGATATTTTTACACCATATATTTATACAGGAATAACAACCTTTATTTATGACGAACTATTTATAATAAACAAAGAAAGTAAAGTAGATTACAAACACTATGCTTTTGCAATACCCATGACAGTGGGTATAAAAACAAGATTAGCGCGAAAACTAATTTTAGGAGCAGAGGTTGGAGCTAGATATACTTTTACAGATAATTTAGATGGGAGCAATCCAAAAAATAAGAATTTCGAAAATTTAAAATTTGGAAATTTAAACAGTAAAGATTGGTATGTGTTTAGTGGATTTACATTAACCTATACCTTTGGCGAAAACCCTTGCTTTTGTGCAGAATAAAAAAATGGAAATACATCAAGAAATAGATAAAAATAACCTTCCTACTCATTTGGCCATTATCATGGACGGCAATGGCCGTTGGGCTAAGCAACAGGGTAAATTGCGTGCTTTTGGTCATGAAAATGGAACTAAAACAGTAAAAAAAACTGTTGAAGCTTGCGCAAAATTAGGTATCAAATTCTTAACCTTGTATACTTTTTCTACTGAAAACTGGAATAGACCAAAAATTGAAGTAGATATTTTAATGAAATTACTCATAAGTGCCTTAAAAAAAGAGTTAAAAACACTTCAAAACAACAATATAAAACTTAACACGATTGGAAATATTGATAATTTACCAACAGGCGTTAAAAAAGAGCTTTACGATGTAATGCAACAAACAAAAGACAACACGGCTATGACGCTGACACTTGCACTTAGTTATGGCTCAAGAGATGAAATCATAAATGCTGTTAAAAAAATAACAGAAAAAGTTAAAAATAATATAATTTCAATAGACACTATTGATGAATCAATTATAAATCAGCATCTTTACACACAAAACATGCCTGATGTAGACTTAGTAATTAGAACAAGTGGCGAGCACAGAATAAGTAATTTTTTACTTTGGCAAATTGCTTACGCCGAATTCTATTTTACAGATGTCCTTTGGCCTGATTTTAAAGAAGCGCATTTACATGAAGCTATTTTAAGCTATCAAAAAAGAGAAAGAAGATTTGGTAAAACCAGCGAACAAATTAAATAATAAACATGTTTAAGAAAAAAATAGTATTAGTATTAGCCTTTATATTTTTAAGTGCAACCGTTACAACCAAAGCCCAAGAAGCGGCATTAGAAAAAGGAAAAGAATATACCTTGGCAGGCATTGAAGTCACAGGAAAAGTTTCTTATAACGAACAGACGGTAATTACTTTTACAGGATTAGAAATTGGCAGTAAAATTAGAGTCCCAGGTGAAGAAATAAGCGGTGCAGTAAAAAAATTATGGAAATTAGGATTGTTTAACGACGTAAATTTCTTCGTGAAAAAAATTGAAGGTGAATCTATCTTTTTAGAGCTTAATTTGTATGAATTACCTAAACTTAATGATTTTAAATTTAAAGGTATTCGTAAAGGAAAAATAGAAGAATTTACTAAAGACACTGATCTTAAAAAAGGAAAAGTTGTGAATGAAAATTTACTTTCAAACACAAAAAACTACATTGAGAAAAAATTCAAAAAAGACGGATATTACAACGCTAAAGTAACTATAAATACTGTTGCAGATTCTACAGACTCAAACGTAGACATGGTTATTTTTATAGACAAAGGAGATAAAGTTAAAATTAACTCTATAGACTTTATTGGTAATTCTCAATTCACAGATAAAAAACTTAAAAAAGCTTTTAAAAATACTAAAGAAAAGAAAATTACTAGATTGTTTAAATCTTCAAAATACGTTAAAGATAAGTATAAAGAAGACTTAGAAACACTAATTGACAAATACAAAGAAAAAGGGTACCGTGATGCACGTATTATCAGTGAAAATGTCAATTATAACAAAAAAACAAATAAAATTGATATTTCTGTAAATGTAGAAGAGGGTAGAAAATATTATTTTGGTGATATTCGTTATTTAGGTAATACTGTATATTCTAATCAATCTTTAAACAGTATTGTTAGAATAAAAAAAGGAGATGTTTACAATGGGGTATTATTACAAAAAAGAATATCAGACAATTCTACACCAGACCCTGAAGACATAACTAGTTTATATCAAAATAATGGTTATTTGTTCTCAAATATCAATCCAGTAGAGGTACGAACTGAAAACGATACTATCGATTTTGAAATTAGAATTACTGAAGGTCCTTTAGCTTATTTTAATAATGTTACCGTAAAAGGAAACGACAAAACAAATGACAAAGTAATTTATAGAGAATTAAAAACAAGACCTGGGGAAAAGTGGAACAAAGAATTAGTTATTCGTACCATTCGTGAGTTAGGTCAATTAGGATTTTTTGATCCAGAAGCTATTCGTCCAGAACCAAAAAATGCCGATCCTGCAGCAGGAACTGTTGATTTAGAATGGACCGTTGTAGAAAAAGGTTCAAGTCAAGTAGAGCTGCAAGGAGGATATGGTGCTGGAGGATTTATTGGAACTCTAGGTTTGTCTTTTAATAACTTTTCGTTAAAAAACATTCTGAAGAAAGAGGCATATCGTCCTTTACCTATGGGAGACGGTCAAAAAATGTCTTTACGTTTACAAGGGAGCAGCTATTTTCAAGTATATAGTTTATCGTTTACAGAACCTTGGTTAGGTGGTAAAAAACCCATTAGTTTCTTTACATCACTTTCTTATAGTAGACAATTTTTATATAACTATGCACTAAGACAAACAACCAGAGATCAGAGTTTTAATATTTCTTCTATTACTGTCGGATATGGAAAAAGATTAACGGTACCTGATGACTATTTTTCAATTTCTAATTCTATAACTTTCCAATATTATGATTTAAATAATTATAACACTGGATTGTTTACTTTTGGAAATGGAGCCTCTAGAAATTTATCGTTTACTACTTCAATCACTAGAGACAACCGAGGGATAAATCCTATCTTCCCTACATCAGGCTCTAATATAACTTTATCTGCTAAATTCTCTTTACCCTACTCGTTGTGGAATGGTATAGATTATGCTAATTTAGGAAATCAAGCAGATTATAAACTTAGAAATACAGGCGCAGGCTATACGAATGCAAATGGACAATATGTTTATACAGGTGCATATATAGACAATGATGGTAATCCACAAAGCGATTATACTTTAGCAATTGCCGACAGAGCAAAAGTAGATCAGCAAAAATACAATTGGTTAGAATTTTATAAAATAAAATTTAGTGTAGATGCCTACAATAAATTATACAAACAACTCGTTTTAAGAACAAGAGCTGAATTTGGATTCTTGGGAGCCTATAATAGCGCAAGAGGTATAATTCCTTTTGAACGTTTTTTTGTAGGAGGTGATGGTTTAGCAAACTACTCATTAGATGGTAGAGAAGTAATTCAATTACGTGGATATCCAAATAATTCATTATCTTCGTCTGATGGTGGAACAGTGTATAATAAATTTTCAATGGAATTAAGATATCCTATTACACTAAAACAAACAGCATCAATTTATGCTCTAACATTTTTAGAAGCTGGGGCGGCATACAGTAATTTTAAAACGTTTGATCCTTTCAAAATGCAACGTTCTGCAGGTTTAGGATTAAGGGTTTTCATGCCGGCCTTTGGTTTATTAGGAATTGATTTTGCTCATGGATTTGATCCTGTTCCTGGAAGTACAATTAAAAGTGGTTGGCAAACCCATTTCATCATCGGACAACAATTTTAACATTTGGCACGATAGTTGAAATTAATTTAAATAATTATGAAGAAATATTTTGTTTTATTATTTGCTTTTCCTTTTTTCTTTGCTCAAGCACAGAAAGGGGCTAAAATTGGCTATATTGATATGGATTATATATTAGAAAAGGTGCCTGAATATGCCGAAGCAAAAAATCAATTAGAACAAAAAGCAACTACTTGGAAACAAGAAATTGAAGGAAAAAAAAACACGGTTTCTAAACTTAAAGAAACATTAGCAGCCGAAAAAGTATTGCTAACAAAAGAGTTAATAAAAGAAAAAGAAGAAGAAATTAAAACCTTAGAAACAGAACTTTTTGATTACCAACAAAAAAGATTTGGCCCACAAGGTGATTTAATTATACAAAAAGGAGCATTAATTAAGCCAATTCAAGATCAAGTGTTTAATATTGTGCAAGATTATGCGGAAAAACAAAAATATGATTTTATCTTTGACAAATCTTCAGATTTAACCATGTTGTTCACTTCTGATAGATTTGATATTAGTGACCAAATTCTTAAAGCAATAGAACGTGCTGGAAGAAAAGTAGAACTAACAAAAAAACAGCAAAAAATTCAGGACGCAAAAGATCAAAGAGAAATTGATGTAAAAGAAAATCCTGAAATTCTTGAAAAAGAAAAAACACAAGATTTAAAAAAAGAAGAACGTCAAAGAATACTAGACGAAAGGAAAGAAGCAGCTGCGGCTAAAAAGAAAGAAGCTGATGAAAAAAGAGCTGCACAATTAAAAGAAAAAGCTGAAGCACGTCAAAAAGCATTAGACGAAAAAAAAGCAAAATTAGAACCAGCACAAACTGAGAAAAAAGAAACGGCAGATCAAACTACAACTGCTTCGCAAAAAGAAGCAAGAGAAAAAATATTACAAGAGAAAAAAGAAGCTGCTGCGGCAAAAAAGAAAGAAGCAGATGAAAAAAGAGCGCAATTGTTAAAAGAAAAAGCTGAAGCTCGACAAAAAGTATTAGATGATCAAAAAGCAAAGAAAGAAGCATTAAAAAACAAAACCGAAGAAAACAAAGAAGAACCAAAGAAAAATTAAATAACCCTTATTAAATTAAATTAAAATGAAACAAGTAAAGACTCTATTATTAGCAACAGTATTATTCATAGGGACACAATTTGCTACTGCACAAACTAAAGTAGGACACATTAATGTACAAGATTTAATGACAGCAAACCCAGCTATGAAAGCAGCTGAAGCACAATTAAAAAAATTACAAGACACGTATGATGCTGAGTACAAAAAAATGGTACAAGAATATCAAACTAAATTAGCACAATATCAACAAGACGCTGAAGCAAAAACAGTTACTGACGCAGTAAATGAAACGCGTTCTCAAGAAATGCAAGATATGGGTGCTAGAATTCAAAAATACCAAGATACTGCATCAAAAGATTTACAACAAAAATCTATTGAATTACAAAAACCAATCATGGAAAAAGCACAAGCAGCAATTCAAAAAGTAGCACGTGCAAAAGGAATTCAATATGTATTAGACTCAACAACAGGAAGTGGTGTATTACTTGCTGATGGTACAGATTTATTAGTAGACGTTAAAAAAGAATTAGGTTACTAATAAAAAACTACTAACAATAAAGGAACTGCTCAATATTAAATAATATTGAGCAGTTTTTTTTATATTTGTTTTATGAATACACAACAACCTATTGGCCTTTTTGATTCCGGTGTGGGTGGTACTTCAATTTGGAAAGAAGTTCATGCCTTACTGCCCTTTGAAAGCACAGTATATCTTGCTGATAGTAAAAATGCTCCTTATGGTAAAAAATCAAAAGACGAAATCATTGCGCTCAGTAAAAAAAATACCGAATTTCTTTTAGAAGCCAATGCAAAACTTATTATTGTTGCTTGTAACACTGCAACTACAAATGCTATAAAAGTACTAAGAGAAAATTATAATATCCCTTTTATTGGTATAGAACCCGCTATAAAACCTGCAGCTCTCCATTCTAAGACACAAAAAATTGGTATTTTAGCTACTAAAGGCACGCTAACGAGTGAACTTTTTCATCAAACCGTACAAAACTATTCCCAAGTTAAAATAATAGAACAAATAGGACATGGGCTCGTTGAGTTAATCGAAAACGGAAATTTATATTCCACAGAAATGACACAATTATTGACAAGTTATGTACAACCAATGATTGATGAAAATATTGATTATTTAGTGTTAGGTTGTACACATTACCCGTACTTAATTCCTCAAATTAAAGAAATCCTTCCTAAACATATCAAAATTATTGATTCTGGCGAAGCTGTTGCCCGTCAAACAAAATACATATTAGAACAAAATCAGTTAATTCAGAAAGAACCAAATACAGCCCTTTTTCACCATTTTTTTATTAATAACCCACCTGAAGTCATGCAAAACTTACTAGGAAATAATTTTCAGGTCATTCAAAAAGATTTTTAGAAGCTACAAACAGAGTGGTATTTTTTAAACATTGGTACCAGCTGTTCACTATATTCCCGAAAAATCAGGAGATGCCGTTTCCATCTGGGCTAGTAACAAGCATTCATTTTTGTTTAATCTTCTTTAAACCAACTAGAATACATAACATAATTAGTTGCTATACGGTCTATTTCGCCAGCAAAATCACTAGTATTTAATTCTTTTACTTTCTTAGCAGGAATGCCTGCATAAATAACACCGCTTTCTACATGCGTATTCTGCGTAACCACGCTTCCAGCAGCTATAATAGAATTACTTTCAATCGTACAACCATCCATAATGATAGCCCCCATACCTACTAATACATTATCATGAATAGTACAACCATGAACAATGGCATTATGACCTATAGAAACATTATTACCAATTTGTGTAGGATGCTTTAAATAAGTACAATGAATTACTGCTCCATCTTGAATATTTACTTTATTCCCAATACTAATTGCGTTTACATCTCCTCTAATTACAGCGTTAAACCAAACACTACAAGAGCTACCGAGGCTTACTTCACCCACAATTGTAGCATTTTCAGCCACATAACAATCTTCGGGAATAAGAGGATATTTTCCTCTAACTTCTTTTATTATCATAACTAGTTGCTATAAAAAAATCCCGAAAAATCGGGATTGTTTTTTGTTAATTAACCACCGCTGGACAGTGACAGTCATATGGCTTATCTTTACAGAATAGATTTAATCCTAAGGTAATTTGATGGTAACCTGCATTATCAAATTTAACATTTCCTAATACTTTGTTGTAAGAATAGGCAAGCATAAATTGTTTGTAATTTACACCTATAAATGGTGTAACATACTGCAATTTTTGTTCAGTCACAAAACCACCATTTAAATATTGCGTACCTTCAAAACTTCTTCTATAAGACAATCCTCCCCAAATTTTTCCAAATTCTAATTGTTTATAAGCTTTTGCATTTAAGTCTATTGTCTTTTCTTTTGTTTGTTCTGTCACTTGTATCATTAATGAAGGTTCAATCATTAAACCGTCATCATCTCCAAAATTAGCGCCAACACTCCATAAATATTTTCTCAAATTATCAGACTCTATTCCAGCAGAATAAATATCCCGTCTATTTGCCATGATATTTTTAATAGTTACGTGTGTGAAAAAATCTAAATAATGATAAGAAGCTCCTACATCTAAATTAAAATAGGAATCTTTTTGAGTTATTCCACCATATACAATTGGATCAAATACAGTAAAAGCAGTTTCATCTAATCTACTCTGAATAAATGCCCCACTAATACCAAAAGATAACATATTTAAATCTACCGTTGATCTTGAAAACATTAAATGATGCGCATAAGTTAATTTAGCACCACTTTGAGAATGATAACCATTCTTATCATTAAAAGCAATAATACCTATCCCTGATTTTTCACCCACAGCTGTATTAAAACTTAAAGTTTGTAAAGCAGGAGCTTGTTCTTGCCCAGCCCATTGTTGCCTACCCGTTAATCTTAATTTTGCACAATTTGAAGCCCCCGCCATGGATGGGTGGATTAGATAATAATTATCCGTCAAATAATCTGTGTAAACAGCTATTCCTTCCTGTGCAAATGCAGCTTGTGTAATAAATAATAGCCCTAAGAATAATAATTTATTAAATTTCATAGTATTTGGGTTCTGTGTTATCTTTTTAATGAAAAATGCGCTCTAAATTGTTTTTGCTGTTGGTTTTCAGTGTAATCAACCGTGAACCAATAGTCCGTAGATGGTAAGGTTTGACCATTATACGTTCCATCCCATCCTTGACCTAATGGGTCCAACTGCTTGATTAATTTTCCATAGCGGTCAAATATATAAATTTTTGCGTTATGTTGTGCATTTAATCCAATAATATTCCACGTATCATTATACCCATCTCCATTTGGTGTAAAGTATTTCATGTAATCAATAACCAAAACATTCGTCTCTAAATACGTACAACCCTCTTCATCGCCCACGGCAACCGTATGCATTCCTGCTTCAACACCTTCAAATATATTTGAAGTCTGCCATGCTCCTCCATCTAATGCATACACTAAGGTACCTGTTCCTGGTTGAGTAACGGTTACAGTTATCGTAGCATTATTTGTAAAGGCTTCTGTTACCGTAGTGGTAAAAGCAGTAGCAGGATAAACCGGAATTACCGTAGCCGTAGCAATCGCCTGACAATTGGTAACGGTATTACGAACACGAACCTCATACACACCTGGTGCAGTAGCTACATGATTCGGACCCGAACTTGCTAATTGAACACCATCTAAATACCAATCAAACGTATACCCTGTTGGAGGAACACCTGATTCCAATAAATACGTTTGATAAACCACTCCCGTAGCTTGAATTACGCAAACATGACCATCCTCTAATGAAACTATTGGTAACGGATTAACCAACACTGTATATTCAACCATCGTCCCTTCACAACCATTTAACATCGGAGTAACAGCATACGTAACAGAACCTTGTGTTGAACCCGTAGTAGTTAATACTTGAGTAATACTTGTTCCTGTACCTGCACTCATTCCTGAAACACCTTGAGAATTAGACACAACCCAATTAAAAGTAGTGCCTGGTAAAGAAGCGGCTAAAACAATATTGGTCGATTCTCCACTACAAATTGGCAATTGGGGTAAAACTCCAAAAATCTCAGGTCTTGGATGAACCGTAACCGTAACTGTAGATGAACTTCCCACACATCCATTCTTAATCGGTGTAACTTGATAGGTTACCGTACCCGAAGCCACTGGACTTGTAGTAGTAATCACTTGATCAATACTAGCTCCTGTACCTGTAGTAGGGCCCGTAACAACAGCGCCTGTTTGATTTAAAATCATCCAGTTAAATGTTGCTCCTGCAATACTACTACTCGCATCTATATGAACCATCTCACCACTACAAATATCAGTATCCTCAATAGCTAAACTTACATTTGGAATCGGATTTACTTCTATAGCAATAGAGACAGGATCTCCATAACAATTATTTGCAAATGGCAATACAGTATACGTAACCGAACCAACATTACTATTATTAATTAAATTTAATGCCTGTGAAATACTATTTCCAGAACCCGGTAATACCGTAGTGGTATTTACATTAGATGAAGCCACATTCCAAGTAAACGTAGTACCCGGTATAGTACTGCTTAATGTAATACTTGTTGTTTCTCCATTACAATAAGTCGTATCAGCTACAAAACTAGTCACTGGTTTTGGCGCAACATTTATTTGAACTGTTATAGCTGAACCTATACAACTATTAGCAGTTGGGGTAATACTATAAATAACAAAACCATTAGTAATACCAGTAGCCGTTAATACTTGAACAATCGCATTGCCTGAACCATTCGTGGCGCCACTTACTCCTACTTGACTCGTGACTACCCAATCAAATTGTGTAGAAGCTACACTGCTGGTTAAACTTATATTTGTACTTGTTCCCGAACATATTGTTTCTCCTACCAGAGTAGCTGTAACAATAGGAATTGGATTTACTATAACGGTAGCTGAGGCACTTAATGTCTTAACACATGCCGGTGTAGTAGCACTTGTAACACTAACCAACTGATAAACAGAATTAGCAGTTAGCAATGGTGTAGTAAGAGTAACAGTACCTGTAGTAGAGGATAAAATTGCCGTTTGATTTGCTCCACCATCTATAGTATATTCTACTATAGCGCCAGGTGTTCCTGAAATAGTAACTGTACCTGTTGTATTTGCACAAATTGTACTTCCTACAATACTAGCAGTTGGCAAAGGCAATACATTTATAGTAACAGAGTTAGTTAAAGAAACCGTACATCCATTCCCTACACTTACTAATGTATAAACTGATGCATTAACAAGTGGTGGTGTAGTAACTGTAGCAGAACCTGAAGTGTTTAATGTAATGGTTTGGTTTGCTCCTGCATCAACCGTATAAGTTACTGTTGCTCCCGGGGTACCTGTAAAGGTAACCACAGAAGTAGAACCCGAACAAATGGTTGTAGGGGTTACCGAAATACTTGCCGTAGGTAATGACGTTATAGTTACTGTAGTGGTTACAGGAACGGCAGCACAGCCTGCACTGGCTGGAATCGTATAGGTAACCGTATACGTGTTGGGTGTACTTGTACTTGGCACAATAGCACCTGTTGAAGCATCTAGGGTTAATCCTGCTGGTGCAGCGCTATACGTACCACCTGTGAAGGCATTTGTACCTGTGATAGTAATAGCTTGTGAAGCCGTTAGGTTATTACAATACGGTGTGCCCGCATAACTAATACTTGCTGTAGGCAATCCTGTGATGGTTACCGTAGTGGTTACAGGAACAGCAGCACAGCCTGCACTCGCTGGTATCGTATAGGTAACCGTATACGTGTTAGGTGTACTTGTACTTGGTACAATAGCACCTGTTGTTGGATCTAATGTTAAGCCTGATGGACTAGCGCTATACGCACCACCTGTAAAGGCATTTGTACCTGTGATAGTAACCGCCTGTGAAGCTGTTAGGTTGTTACAATACGGCGTACCCACATAACTAATACTCGCCGTAGGGGCTGCAGTGATGGTTACTGTAGTGGTTACAGGAACGGCAGCACAGCCTGCACTCGCTGGAATCGTATAGGTAACTGTATACGTGTTAGGTGTACTTGTACTTGGTACAATCGCACCGGTTGAAGCATCTAAGGTTAAACCTGATGGACTAGCACTATAGGTACCACCTGTAAAGGCGTTTGTACCTGTGATAGTAACCGCCTGTGAAGCCGTTAGGTTATTACAATACGGCGTGCCTGCATAACTAATACTTGCCGTAGGTAATCCTGTGATGGTTACCGTAGTGGTTACTGGAACAGCAGCACAGCCTGCACTCGCTGGAATCGTATAGGTAACCGTATAGGTGTTGGGTGTACTTGTACTCGGTACAATAGCACCTGTTGTTGGGTCTAAGGTTAAGCCTGCTGGGCTAGCACTATACGCACCACCTGTGAAAGCATTTGTGCCTGTGATAGTAACAGCCTGTGAAGCTGTTATGTTGTTACAATACGGTGTGCCCGCATAACTAATACTTGCCGTAGGGGCGGCAGTGATCGTTACTGTAGTGGTTACAGGAACGGCAGCGCAACCTGCACTGGCTGGAATCGTATAGGTAACCGTATACGTGTTAGGTGTACTTGTACTCGGTACAATAGCACCTGTTGTTGGGTCTAGTGTTAAGCCTGATGGTGTAGCGCTATACGTACCACCTGTGAAGGCATTTGTACCTGTGATAGTAATAGCTTGTGAAGCCGTTAGGTTATTACAATACGGTGTGCCCGCATAACTAATACTTGCTGTAGGCAATCCTGTGATGGTTACCGTAGTGGTTACAGGAACAGCAGCACAGCCTGCACTCGCTGGTATCGTATAGGTAACCGTATACGTGTTAGGTGTACTTGTACTTGGTACAATAGCACCTGTTGTTGGATCTAATGTTAAGCCTGATGGACTAGCGCTATACGCACCACCTGTAAAGGCGTTTGTACCTGTGATAGTAACCGCCTGTGAAGCTGTTAGGTTGTTACAATACGGCGTACCCACATAACTAATACTCGCCGTAGGGGCTGCAGTGATGGTTACTGTAGTGGTTACAGGAACGGCAGCGCAACCTGCACTGGCTGGAATCGTATAGGTAACCGTATACGTGTTGGGTGTACTTGTACTTGGCACAATAGCACCTGTTGAAGCATCTAGGGTTAATCCTGCTGGTGCAGCGCTATACGTACCACCTGTGAAGGCATTTGTACCTGTGATAGTAATAGCTTGTGAAGCCGTTAGGTTATTACAATACGGTGTGCCCGCATAACTAATACTTGCTGTAGGCAATCCTGTGATGGTTACCGTAGTGGTTACAGGAACAGCAGCACAGCCTGCACTCGCTGGTATCGTATAGGTAACCGTATACGTGTTAGGTGTACTTGTACTTGGTACAATAGCACCTGTTGTTGGATCTAATGTTAAGCCTGATGGACTAGCGCTATACGCACCACCTGTAAAGGCATTTGTACCTGTGATAGTAACCGCCTGTGAAGCTGTTAGGTTGTTACAATACGGCGTACCCACATAACTAATACTCGCCGTAGGGGCTGCAGTGATGGTTACTGTAGTGGTTACAGGAACGGCAGCACAGCCTGCACTCGCTGGAATCGTATAGGTAACTGTATACGTGTTAGGTGTACTTGTACTTGGTACAATCGCACCGGTTGAAGCATCTAAGGTTAAACCTGATGGACTAGCACTATAGGTACCACCTGTAAAGGCGTTTGTACCTGTGATAGTAACCGCCTGTGAAGCCGTTAGGTTATTACAATACGGTGTGCCCGCATAACTAATACTTGCTGTAGGCAATCCTGTGATGGTTACCGTAGTGGTTACAGGAACAGCAGCACAGCCTGCACTCGCTGGTATCGTATAGGTAACCGTATACGTGTTAGGTGTACTTGTACTTGGTACAATAGCACCTGTTGTTGGATCTAATGTTAAGCCTGATGGACTAGCGCTATACGCACCACCTGTAAAGGCATTTGTGCCTGTGATAGTAACCGCCTGTGAAGCTGTTAGGTTATTACAATACGGTGTGCCCGCATAACTAATACTCGCCGTAGGGGCTGCAGTGATGGTTACTGTAGTGGTTACAGGAACGGCAGCACAGCCTGCACTCGCTGGAATCGTATAGGTAACTGTATACGTGTTAGGTGTACTTGTACTTGGTACAATCGCACCGGTTGAAGCATCTAAGGTTAAACCTGATGGACTAGCACTATAGGTACCACCTGTAAAGGCGTTTGTACCTGTGATAGTAACCGCCTGTGAAGCCGTTAGGTTATTACAATACGGTGTGCCCGCATAACTAATACTTGCTGTAGGCAATCCTGTGATGGTTACCGTAGTGGTTACAGGAACAGCAGCACAGCCTGCACTCGCTGGTATCGTATAGGTAACCGTATACGTGTTAGGTGTACTTGTACTTGGTACAATAGCACCTGTTGTTGGATCTAATGTTAAGCCTGATGGACTAGCGCTATACGCACCACCTGTAAAGGCATTTGTGCCTGTGATAGTAACCGCCTGTGAAGCTGTTAGGTTATTACAATACGGTGTGCCCGCATAACTAATACTCGCCGTAGGGGCGGCAGTGATCGTTACTGTAGTGGGTGTTGGTATAATAGCACATACACCTGTAGATGTAGGAACATATGTGATTGTATAGGTTCCGGCAGCACTCGTGCTTGGATTAATTGCTCCTGTTGTTGCATTAATTGACAATCCTACAGGGGTAGATGTAAATGTTGTAGCTCCAGTAGCCCCTGTTAATGTTGGCATTACAGAAGTAGTAGCACTTGTACATAATGGAGTCGTATAACTTATAGTAGAAGTCGTGGGTGAAGCAATAGTTACGGTAGTAGTAAAACTAACTGCGGCACAACTTCCACATGCTGGATAGGTTATTGTAACAGTATAGGTATTTGGTGTACTTGTACTTGGAGTGATAACTCCCGTAGTAGTATTTAGGGTTAATCCTGCTGGTGTAGATGAATATACTGGAACAGTAGACGCACATGTGCCTGTACCTGCTGTACTAATTACAAAAGTAGGTGAATAAGTAGCTACATCTGTAGTACAAAATGATGAAGGCGAATAAGACAATGTACCTGCAATTTGTGTAGAAACGGTAACTACAATATTACCCGTTAATGGTTTACTACACGAAGGGGTACCTGTAGTAGCTACACTAACCAAGGAATACGTAGTTGTACTAGCAGGAGAAACACTTACTGTGCCATTACCAGTAGTAGCATCTAACGTAACTGTCTGATTTGCTGTTCCATTATTATACGTAACTACAGCACCCGGAGTACCTGAAAAAGTTAAATTCGTAGACGAACCACTACAAATACTAGCCGTACCTGACATAGTAGCCGTAGGCAAAGGCTTAACCTGTAATTCAAAAGTAGTTGTAGAATAATTCGTTGGGTTCGAATTAGATTCCGAACGAACGTAAATAGTCTGTGGATTTACAGTATTAGTAAAAGCTGTAGCAGGAGAAATAGCTCCCGTATCGCCATTCGCAGCAGCTTGAGTTAAATGATAAGTAATAGTAAAATTAGCCGGATTATTAGAACCCAAAACCGTAGCCGTTTGGGTAGTTAAATTAAAAACAGCAAATCCATCATTACTAACGTCATCACAAACAACCATATTAGATGGCTGAACTATCGTACATGGACTCTGTTGTAATAAAAAATGAACCTCGCCTCTACAACCCGTACCATCCGTGAAATTCTCAGCACCAAAATAAATCGTTTGACCAACTGTACCAGGATAAGCAGACCATTGTGAAGAAGGAATAGGATTTGTACCAGCTAAAGCATCTGCAGCCGTTAAATAAAAACCATAATCATAATCCCCAATAGACTGACTACCCATGATAGAAGGAATATTACTGTTCAAATTATAAACCGCAGGTGAAGCACCTGTACAAATCGTTATCGGAGGAGGGGTCGTTAATGGTGGTCCAGGAAAATATGCTACCTGTATGGTGTCAGAAACAGGACAAGCCGGTCCAAAAGGATATGCTACAACCAAATAAGTTCCTGGCGTATTTGTAACAGGTTGATTAATAGTTAATGTTGGCCCTGTTTGACCAGAAATTAGAACCCCGTTGAAATACCATTCATGAAGTACACTTGCCGCTAATCCACTATTTAAAGTTGTTGATTCACCTAAGCATAATGACCAACCGTCCACTAAATCCACACCTAAATTTACTGGCGTTACATTAAAACTACCTCCTTTTAAGAAAACTCCCGAATCATATAAATTATCTCCCTTATTTCCAACAGCTAATTTTATATGGTATGTTTGACCACATTGTACAGTAGCCGAAGCAGTTAAAACAGTTGTAAATCCATCGTATTGTATCGTTGAAGTCCCCGTATATGGATTTTGACCTGTAGAAGTATTATTTATGTAATATTGGCAATTTTTACAAGCTCCATTATTAGCCGTTCCATTATTTACGTTAAAAATGGATACTTTTGAATCCCCAGTTGTAGTTGTAGGTATCAATGCAATGTTTTGAGCTCCATTAGTAAATGGACCCGAAATACCTGGACCCGAAATAAAAAATCCAAAAACATCATTTACATTTTGACTCGCGGAAAATTCAGGATATTCTTCAGACCCAAATACATATTCAAAAGAGACCGTTGTTCCTTGAGGTATAAAATCAAATTCTAAAACCGCTGAATTGTTAGTAATACTATTTAGTAAAAATAAATCTGGATCATTAGTAATTGCTGTTGCTGAAGCATTACTTAATGAAGATGAATTATTTGGACCCACAGCAACTTGAGATTTTCCCGTGGTTAATAATATTCCCTCATCAAACCCAATATTAGTAGAAGCACCATTAGTAAATTTTGCAATTTGATCTCTGGCTACCTGAGCATTCGCTATAGAACCATTATATTTAATATTAGAAACCGTAATTCCGCCACCTAATAGTACATTCTGAACTAATTGAGCAGGTGTAACAGTTGTATTGTTGACATTCAATTGTGCTTTAGACACAAAAGAAACAAAAAACAATATGAATAAAGTAATTTTTTTCATTATGATAGAACTAATGTTAACAAAATTATAAAGACCAAATATATAACTTTAGATTATTTAATGTTTGTATCTTTGCAAAAAATACTGAGAAAATGACAAAAATATCGATAAAAAACACAAATAATCCTTCCGTGGTTAAATTCGAATTAGAAAATTCTATTTCTAAAGGTAAAAATTATGAGTTTAAAAATATTGACGAAACGAAAGATTCGCCTTTAGCCAAACAACTATTCTTTTTACCATTTGTAAAAACAGTTTATATCTCTGGGAATTTTATTGCTATTGAAAAATTTTCGATAGTAGAATGGAGTGATGTACAAGATGAAGTAGCCACACAAATTGAACAATTTATCAATAATGGCGGGGAAATAGTTGTCGAGGAAAGTACTATAAAAAAGAATCCTATCACAATTTATGCAGAATCTACCCCAAACCCTAGTGTCACTAAATTTGTGGCTAATAAAATACTTACAAAAACTGCTGTAGAATGTAAAAATATTGACGAAACAAAAGCATCTCCATTAGCAAAAGATTTGTTTAGCTTTCCTTTTGTAAAAGAAGTTTTTATTGATGAAAATTATATTTCAATTACAAAATATGACATTGCTGATTGGAATGAAATTACCTTTGAATTGCGAAATTTTTTAAAACAATATTTAGAACAAACGGATCAAATTGTTGATGAAAAATTAATAGAACAAACTACAAATTTTGTTCAAAAACAAGAAGCCTTTTTTGAAAATTTAGACGTGACTTCTCAACAAATCATAAATATACTTGAAGAATATGTAAAACCGGCCGTTAAAAGTGACGGTGGTAATATTACTTTTAATTCGTATGATGAAAGTACAAACACGGTTAAAGTTACATTACAAGGAGCTTGTAGTGGCTGCCCTTCATCAACTTTCACACTAAAAAACGGAATAGAAAACATGTTACGTCAAATGTTAAACAACAATACCATTATTGTAGAAGCTTTTAACGGATAATAGTATGACACCAACAGAAATAGAAAAATATTATACTCATCTAAAAGAATTAGTGCTTGACTATACACCAAAATTAGCTATTGCATTAGTGCTTTTAATTGCCGGATTATGGTTTACCAGTTTTATTACTAAAACGGCTAAAAAAATAATGATTAAACGAAATGTGGAGATCACCTTAACAACATTTTTAGGTAATATCATTTTTTGGACCTTACGCATAATGCTGTTCATTACAGTAATTTCAAAGCTTGGTGTAGAAACATCTTCTTTTGTAGCTATTTTAGGAGCTGCGGGTATTGCTGTTGGTTTAGCCTTACAGGGTTCGCTTTCTAATTTTGCAGGTGGTATATTAATTATTTTATTTAAACCTTTTAAAGTAGGTGACACCATTGAAGTTCAAGGAGAACAAGGAAGAGTGGAAGAAATTATGATTTTTTCAACTAAAATAACAACCGCTACAAATCAAGTGGTGTATATCCCAAATGGCATTCTGTCTAATGGAAAAATTAAAAATTATTCACAACATAAAACACGTAGAACTGATATTGATATAGTTACTAGCTATAGTAGTGATGTGCGTGAAATTAAATCTAAAATTGAAGCGCTTATTGAAAATCATCCCTTAATCCTTAAAACGCCAAAATCAGAAGTATTTATAAATAATTTTACAGATACTGCCATTCATTTTTCGGTTAGAATTTGGACTCAAAATGGAAATCATCAACAAGCAAAATCTGATTTATTAGAACAAACAAAAGATCTTATAAACTTATAAATTACCTATTTAATACAAAATCTTTTAAATAAAAAGGCTCAAAGTAAGCTACATCTACAAAGTCATTTTGTTTAAATTTTTCGAAGGACAAAGCACTCATTTCTTGTGCAGATGGATAGTGTATTTCGGGATGAAAATGAAACGCCTCTGATGTAAGTATATGTTTAAATTTCATTGCGCCATCACCTATAAGATGAATGGCTTGAGGTAAATCTTGATACGAACTTTCGTCAATAACTTCGGCTGCTGTGCTTCTAATTTTAGTATAATTTGCATCAAAAATTGCTGTATAAGCTTCCATTCTTCTAGCATCAATCATAGGAATAATAATCCCTTCTTTTATTTCGATTTTTTTAGCTAATACTAAAAGTGTATCAACTGCAATCATTGGAATTGATAAGGCATAACAAAATCCTTTTGCTGCAGAAACACCAATGCGTAATCCAGTATAAGAGCCTGGTCCTTGGCTAACAGCAACAGCTTGCAAATCTTTATATTCGTAACCTGTTTCTTCAAATAAAGATGCTATAAATAGATGCAATTTTTCTGCATGTGAAAAATTTTCTTCTGCAATTTCTTTAAGGACTACCGTTTTGCCATCTTTTGCTAAAGCTACGGAACAATTTTTGGTAGCTGTTTCAATATTTACGATCAACGCCATATTTAAATCAAATTCTAATTTTAACAAAGATACAAAATTGAATAGGCTAAATTCAACTTCAATGTACACTAAAAAAAAGACACGTGTTACACGTGCCTTAATTCTACTTTAAGTATATAACTAACTTTTCGCTTTTTTGTCTTTGTCTTTCTGAGTTTCTTGACGCACTTTATCATTTGGCATCAACTCTTTGCTTACCATAGAATAAGGCCCTACAATTATTTCGTCTCCTTTTTTCAAGCCAGAAATTATTTCAATATTGGTGTCGTCCTGAATACCTGTCTTTACAACTTTTAATTTTGCCTTATCCCCTATTTTTACAAACACACACTCAAACTTTTCGTCTTTTTTAGGGGCTTTACCTTTTTCTTTAGCCTCTTCTTTTTCAAGTTCTGCAACAATGTCTTTCTTGGTTGCCGTTGTATCTTCTTTTATCACTACCGCTCCAATTGGCACGCCTAAAACATTAACACTTCGTTTAGTGATAATGTCTACAGTAGCCGTCATACCTGGTCTAAATGGTGAAAAATTTGTTGGTTTACCTGCTAATAAATCTTGATAAGATTCTTTTGATAAACGCACTTTTACTTTAAAATTAGTTACTTGGTCTGCTGTGGTAGCGCTAGTAGCCGAGTTTGAAATACTTGTTACAATACCTTCAAATTTTCGTTTTAAATAGGCATCAACTTCAACTTTTGCAGAATCTCCAATATTCACTTTAACGATATCATTTTCATTTACATCTACTTCTACTTCCATGTTGTTTAGATTAGCAATACGCATTAATTCTGTACTTGCCATCCCTTGTGTACCCATTACGCGTTCACCAAGTTCTACATCCAATTTAGAAATAGTACCATCAGCTGGTGCAAAAATTGAGGTTCTTTTTAAATTATCATTCGCTTCAGTAACATTAGCCGATGCAGATTTCATTTGATAATATGCCGATTGTTTTGCTGCTGTTGCTACTTCATAAGCAGATACAATTCGGTCCCATTCAGCTTTTGAAATTACACCTTTATCAAATAGTTTTTTATTTCTATCGTAATTTGCTTTTGCTTCTTTAACTTGCGCATCTGCTTGATTAACACCTGCTTTTGTAGTTGACAAAGAAGCAACTGTTCTATTTACTCCTGATTCATAAATATCGGGGTTTATTTTCACAAGTAAATCGCCTTTTTTAACCTGTTGTCCTTCTTTAACATTTAAAGCAATAACTTCACCCGAAACTTCAGAAGAAATTTTAACTTCTACTTCTGGTTGAATTTTTCCTGTAGCAGAAACGGTTTCTATTATTGTCATTGATTCAACTTTTGCTGTTTCTACAACTTTGCTATCATCATTGCTACCAATAACACCTTTCTTTTTAAGAACAATTAAAGTAAAGATAGCTACTAAGGCTACACTACTTAAGATTATAATTTTCTTTTTTGACATAATTTATTGTTTTTCTATTAAAGGAATTCCAAAATAAAATTCTAAAATTTTTATTCTAAAAATGTAATCATACTTTGTGCGTAATACTTCTGACTGGGCATTTACATAAGTAGTTTGTGCCTGATTGTAATCAAAGACATTCATCATACCTATTTCATACCTCTCTTTTGCATAATTCATAGCTAATTCTCTAGCCTTTAAGGTTGTTAAAGCGGCTTGATAACTTTCTTTTGCTGCTTTACAATCTGAATAAGCCGTGAATACATTTCGTTCAAGTGTTAACTCTTGTTGGCTATAAGCTAATTTACTTCTTTCAAAAGCTACTTTTGATCGTGCTACATTATTTTTTACAGCAAACCCGTTAAAAATTGGCAAACTCAATTGCACACCAAAATTTTGACCTTTATTTTTATCAAATTGTTGAAATATAGGTAATGCAGATCCTGTTATAAAATTTCCGCCAGCATCTACACCTAATACTCTATCGGCATTTGACGCTCTTGTATTGTAACCATAAAATCCTGTAAGCGAGGGCAAATAAGCACCTTTTGCAATTTGAATATCCTTTTGAGCAATATCCATGTTGGTTTTAGCAATTTTCAACTCTGTTCTATTTTCTTTTGCTTTTGCTAAAATAGACTCCGCTGTTTCATTTTCAATGACAGACAACATACCTGGAATATTATCTTCTGCAATATCAAAATTTTGAAAATCTGGTAATTGTAATAATTGTGCTAGGCTTAACTTTGATAAAAATAAAGTATTTTCAGCAGCTATTAGTCTTTGATTGATTCCTGCTAATGTAGCTTGCACATCAAGTAAATCACCTTTAGGAACATTACCCGCTTCTACTAATTCATTAGTGCGATTAAGTTGCTTTTGCGTTAACGCTTTTTGTTCTTTTTGAACTTTTAGATTTTCTTTATTAAATAAAATTTGCAAATAGGCATTCGCTACATTTAACGCAATATCTTCTTGAATTTTTGTCAATTGGTATTGAGAAGCAATTAAAGATAAATTTGCTTTTCGCAGTTGATTTATATTTTGCATTCCTTTAAACACATCAATATTTGCGTTTAAATTTGCTGCTGTAAACTGTGTCGTCTGATTTTGCAATAAACCCGTTGTAATATTTTGATTTAAACCAATATTCCAAGAGTGAGAAGACGAAATGTTAAAATTTGGCATAAAATTACCAATTGCATCTTTCTTTGCAATGTTTGTGTTTTGCAAATCTAATTCAGATTGTTTCACTGAAATATTATTAACAATGGCATAATCTACACATTCTCTCAACGTCCATTTTTTGGTTTGGGACCAAGATAATGTACTGATTAACAGAAATAAAATTACAAATTTAAAGTATTTCATTTTTATTTATTTAAATAAAGCTGCCGTATCCCTAGAACAGCATTTAGTAATAAGACCATTTTTTAAAAAAAATGTTACATAAATCAATTAAAATTTTACTTTTATACTCAAATTATTTTTTATGATAAAAAGAACTTATTTTTTAATTATAGGTTTAAGCGTTTTTTTTACGTTTTTTAACTGCGGAACAACCAAAAAAATTGAAGCCTTAAAACCAACACCTTCTAGTCAAACACCTCTTGTATATAGCAATAAAGTTTCATTGATTGCTATGCCGATGGAAGTAAGTTTAAAAGAAATAGAACGCCAATTAAATAAAAACATGCAGGGTTTAATCTATACCGACACCATTTTAAATGATGACAAAACAGAGATGAAAGTTTGGAAAACAGCCCCTATAACCTTAACTGAAAAAAACGGCACTATTGTTTCTGTTATTCCTTTGAAAATTTGGGCTAAATTTAAATACGGCACAGAATTTATGGGATTAAATGATACACGAGAAATAAATCTTAATGGAACCATTACTTTACAAAGTCAAGCAAAATTTTCTAACTGGAAATTAAATACTACTTCATCAATTGTAGATTTTGAATGGAATGAAAGTCCGAATATTGTGGTAGCTGGAAAAAACGTTCCCATTACCTATATCATCAATCCGACCTTATCTATTTTTAAAGGAAAAATTGCTAAAAAAATAGACGAAGCCATCGATAAAACGTGTGACTTTAAAGAACAAGTAGTACGTGTTTTAGAAACCATCTCAACGCCTTTTTTAGCTAGTGAAACGTATGAAACTTGGTTTAAATTAATTCCACTTGAATTATATAGTACGCAAGCCGAACTTAAAAATGATAAAATTTCGATAGATCTTGGTTTAAAATGTAATATGCAAACCATGGTAGGGACTAAACCACAAAACACGTTTGACAATTCAAAGGTTGCCTTTAAAACAGCTGGTAAAATTGCTCCGGAATTTAGCGCGTCAATAGCGGCTGTTTCGAGTTATGAAAATGCCAGTAGACTAGTAACTAAGAATTTCGCTGGACAAGAATTTGGTTCAGGTAAAAGAAAAATAACGGTGCAAAAAGTAGATTTATGGCAAAAAGACGGAAAAATGATTATAGCTTTAGAAGTTTTGGGCAGTATTTCAGGGACAATATATTTAAGCGGCATACCAAAATACAATGCTACTACAAAAGAAATTTATTTTGACGAAATGGATTATGTATTAAACACCAAAGGGATACTTACAAGAACAGCTAATTGGTTACTTCAAGGCATAATTCTCGCTAAAATAAAGGAAAATTGTAAATACTCAATACAACCTAACTTAGAAGAAGGTAAAAAAAATATGTTGCCTTATTTAGCAAATTATTCGCCAATGAAAGGCGTATTTGTTAATGGAAAAATGAATGATTTTGTTTTCGAGAAGGTTTTACTGAATGAAAATGCCATCGTTGCATTTATCACTACCACTGGGAAAATGAATATTAAAATTGATGGAATGGATTAATTTATTCCTTCTTTTTAGTCATCCTAATTTTATAAACAGCATAAGCGGCGCTGGCAACTAAAATATAAGGAATTGCCATTAAATACACTATCCCATTGTTTATCCCTTCAGCTGTCGTTTGATTGGCCTCGTTTTGTAATGAGGCTCTACACATAGCACATTGAGCTTTTGCTTCAAGTAAAAAGAAACAAGTAAAAAATAAAAACAATACGCTTACTTGTAACCGGTTATTACTTTTAACTTTTGAGCTTTGACTATAATCATTAATTTGCATAATACGGCGATATCATTAAATAGACTACTACACCTGTAACAGCAACATATAACCAAATTGGAAAGGTAATTTTAGCTAATTTTTTATGCTTATCAAACTGATTTGCTAACGCTCTTACATAAGTAAATAAAACCAAAGGAATAATAATAACAGACAAAGAAATATGTGTAAATAATATAAAATAATACACATAACGTATAGTGCCAACTCCCGTTTTTTCAGCTTCATTAAGCATACCGTCATGATTAATATCGCCAAAATAAACCGTATTTGCAGTCATGTGGTAGGCAACATACATAACTAAAAAAGCTAAAGAACAACCAATAGCTACTTTCATTAAGCCTTCATGTAAATTTCTATTTTTGTTTTTTATTGCCCACACTGCAGCAATTAATACAACTGCCGTTAAAGCATTTATTCCCGCGTAAATAGGTGGTAAAAATGTTAACGGTTCAACATCATACCCTAATTTTCTTAAATTGACGCCAAATAATAAGGCCACGGCAAGTGGAATAATTATTGATACCGCAATAATTAGTTTTTTATATTTTGTTTCAACTGTGTTTTCCATCTTTTATTCTTTTAATAATAATGTTATGTCTTCTTTAATGGCATTAATACCTGGCTGTTCTAAACCATCATAATATAATATTGGGTTACCAAAACTATCTTTTCTACATCTAATTTTTCCTTCTTTATCTACTAAGGCAAATAATCCAGAATGTTCGAATCCACCCGCTACATTTTTGTTCTTCCCTGCAAATATATTAAATCCTTTGTTAGCTAAATTCATTATATACGTATAATCACCAGTTAAAAAATTCCAGTTAGGATGTTTTACGCCTAATTTCTGTGCATGTTCTTTTAAGACGGCTGATGTATCATTTTCAGGATCAATTGTAATGGAAACCATGCCGAAATCTAAATCGCCATAAAAAGCATCTTGCAACTGCAACATGTTTTTGTTCATTTTAGGACAAATTGAAGGACATGACGCAAAGAAAAATTCCACTACATAGACTTTTCCTTCATAATCTTTATTGGTTATTTTTTTACCATTTTGATTTGTTAATTCAAACCTAGGTGCAGATCCTATTTCTACTAAATCATTTTTTTTAAAACGCTCTTTTAACTCTTTTACAGTCCAGATACCAAAGATTAGAACAATGAAGGATATGCCAATATAAGATGTCTTTTTTTTCATTTTTGGTAGAAACTATTTTTTATTTTTTTCAACTTGATTTTTAATATTATCCCTAAAATCGTCTTTTCTAGTATTATTTTTTTTCAATGCTAAACGATATTCTCGTAGCAAAATTTTCACATCATCAGACATTTCATTATGTAATTCTGCTGCGGATTTAGAGTCATAACACTCCTTGTATTCGATTTTGCCTTTTATCTTCTGTCCTTTTCTCCCTCTTAAAGTTAAATTTTTATCTAAAATGTATACAAAAGATGTACCTGAATTGATATCTAATGTGTTTTGGAAGTGAAATGAATTATAATATTTTTCTAATGCTACGGGATTAGCAAAAACAAAATGCCAATTTTGCAATTCTTTTGTAATTCTGGCAAATTCTGCTTGAATTTTAAGCACCTCTTCTTGCGTTCCTTCAGGCATTATCATAACCATTTGAAAATCTTTGAAGCCTGAATATTTATTATAAATTTTTTGATTCAAATTAAATAAATTCGCTTTTACTTCTTCTATATTACTCCCTGGAAAACCAAGAATAGTAATTTTATCTTTAAGTGTAATTTGCTCTTTATTTAAAGATTGAAAAGTCGTGGGGACATCTTGATGATTCTTAGAAATTTCAGGCAAAAACAACGAATTGTGTGTTGCTGTGGCAAAGAACATATAAGCCACAATTGGTAAAATAAACAGTACGGTTAAAACAATATATTTTTTCACTTTTCTGTATTAATTAGTTCATACAAAGGTAAAAAAAATCCCGAGTAAAACTCGGGATTTTATAGTATAATAATTCTTAGAATATCCATTTGTAATGTGAAGTTTTAAATACTTCAAAAACATAATCTCCTTCAATAAGTATTATGAAACATAAATACAGAATTAAAAAAACTAAAGGAGCAACAATTGACCATCTTAAACTCTTTTTTTCACCTTCTAAGTGCATAAAAGCCCACATAATATAATATGCTTTTACAATAGTTAAAATAATAAATATCCAGTTTAAGATATTCATGCTTAAGAATGTGTTATGGTATAAAGCATGTGGTTTAATAATACCGAAAGCTACTTCAACGGTTGTGATTACAGAAAGTAAACCAAATACCGTCCAAATTCTTTTTGTGTTTGACTCGTGTGCGTGTGCCATAATATTTTTCTTTAACTAAGATTAAACTAAATAGAAGAATGTAAATACAAACACCCATACTAAATCTACAAAGTGCCAGTACAATCCAACTTTTTCTACCATTTCATAACTACCTCTTTTCTCATATGTTCCTAATAAAACATTGAAGAAAATTAAAACATTAATCATAACTCCAGAGAATACGTGGAATCCATGGAATCCTGTAATGAAGAAGAAGAAATCTGCAAATAATTTATGACCGTACTCATTGTGTTTCAAATTAGCACCTTCAACAACCAAAGCTGCATCTTGCAATTTTTTTAAAGATTCTTCTCTTGATAATACTGTTTTATGTTTTGTTTCTTTATTTATAACTTCTGTTCTAACTAATAAGTTAGGATTTGCTTTGAAACCTTCGATTACTTCTGCCACTGAATAGTCAGAAATTGAAGATTCGCTCATGAACCATACTCCCTTATCTCTTGTTAGTTGCTCTCTTTCTTCTGGTAAAGTTGTCGCAAAATCTGCTAATGCAACTCTTTTCCCCTCTTTATCTACAAATTGAAGAATAGACCCTCCAGTTGTTTCTACAGCTCCAAACTCACCTTTGATAAAGTTTTTCCATTCCCAAGCTTGAGAGCCTAAGAACATGAAACCACCAATAATGGTTAAAAACATATAAAATGCTACTTTTGATTTTTTCATGTGATGACCTGCATCAACAGCTAACACCATAGTAACTGAAGAGAAGATTAAGACAAATGTCATTAACGCCACATAATACATTGGAGCAGCAACTCCATGTAAAAATGGGAAGTGAGTAAACACTTCATCGGCGATAGGCCAAGTCTCAATAAATTTAAATCTTGAAAATCCGTATGCTGCAATAAATCCTGAAAAGGTTAAAGCATCTGATACAATGAAGAACCACATCATCATTTTACCATAGGTTACCCCCATTGGTCCTGGTCCTCCGTCTAGTAAAGCGTGTTCATTAGTAACTGTAGCGCCCATAAATTATTTTTTGTTAAAAAGTTCCCAAATTTATTATTTTTTTTCTATTTGAAAAAATAGAAAAATAAAAACAAGTAAATCCAAATAAAATCCATAAAGTGCCAATAATACGCACTTAGCTCAATACCAAGACATTGCGAGGCATTGTATTTTTGTTTAAAATGATTATAAATTACAATTAAAAGTGAAATTATACCTCCTAATAGGTGTAGAATATGTACTAAAACAACAATATATAAAAAAGAAGTTGTTACATTACTATAGCTTCCTGTAAAAAAATACCCTTGATCAATAACTTGTTCGAATCCTTTAAATTGTAAAAAAACAAAGGTTAATCCCAAAGCCAATGTAGTTACTAACAGGCTGCTTGTTTGTTTATGGTTACCTGATTTAATAGCTTTAAGTGCAAAATGAAAGGAAATGCTACTTATTAGTAACGCGACTGTACTCCAAATAAATGCACTTGGTAATGTAAAATCTTTTAACCAATCTGGTCTTGACTTACTTACCACATAAGCACTTGTAAAACCAGCAAAAATCATTAAAATACTGACCATTCCAAAAAGCAATAATAACTTGTAGCTTCTTGCCTTTCTTTCGTAAAGTTCTTGTGCAGTTAATTCCATCTTAAATAAATTTATCTATAACATAAATAATTTGTAGCAAAGTTATGTAAGTTACACTAACTAACATCAATTTTTTTGCAGAAATTACATCTCTATTTTTATATAATTTTAGAGCATAAAATAACATCCATATTCCCAGCATAAGTACTGCCAAAACCCCTACTCCCGACAAGGTTAACCTACCTGTAAAACCAAAGACAGGTAATACTGAAGCTACAATAAGCCAAAATGTATATAAAATGATTTGTATGGCTGTTTTTGAATCTCTTTTCCCTGTTGGCAACATGAAAAATCCTGCTTTTTCATAATCATCATATAAAAACCAGCCAATAGCCCAAAAATGTGGGAATTGCCAAAAAAATTGAATTAAAAATAAGGTTCCTGCTTCTATACCAAAACTTCCAGTAGCCGCTACCCAGCCCAACATAAATGGAATAGCGCCAGGAAATGCCCCTACAAAAACTGACAACGGAGTAAGTGTTTTTAATGGCGTATATAAGCTAACGTACATGAATATAGAAATAGCTCCAAACATAGCCGTCTTTGGATTAATGCTATAAAGAATAATTAACCCAATACATGTCAATATAAACCCAAATGTTAATGCTTTATTAATTGACATTCTACCCGATGGTAAAGGTCTGTTTTTAGTTCGCTCCATTAAAGCGTCTAAGTCTTTTTCTATTACTTGATTGAAAACATTTGACGCACCCACCATACAATACCCTCCAACAGCCAAAAGCAGCAGTGTAATCCAACTAAAAGGATGATTTTGAGAAAAGCCTAATAAGTAACCCACTAAAGATGAAAAAACAACGCTAATAGCTAAACCTGCTTTTGTTATTTCTTTAAAATCAGTGAAAAATGTGGTCTTATTTTTTATTTGTTCCAAGGGAATGATTTAATGGGTGCAAAGATATAAAGAAGATTTTTCTAAATAAACTTAAACTTTATTTTTTTATTAATATCCTTCAGTACTTGTTAAACCGTCTACTATGGTTTTAGCATTAGATGTACCTATTCTTTTTACACCTAATTGAATCATTATCATGGCGTCTTCTAAATTTCTAACCCCTCCTGACGCTTTTACTGGTAAAGGGAAAGCGTTTTCGAGCATAGTAGTTATTCCTTCAATAGTAGCCCCGTTAGGTATTCCTTCGGGTGTTTTATAGAACCCCGTTGACGATTTTACAAATACTTTTTCAAAATCGCTTTCCTTAAAATGAGAAATAATTATATTTTTAATTAAGGTTGAAAGCTGAATGATTTGGTGCGTATCTAAAGCGGCTGTTTCAATTATCCATTTTACAGTTTTATGATGTTTTAATCCTAATTTCGTTCCTTGTAAAATTTCATCTTTAACCGTATTCGTATCTCCTTTTTTGAAAGCCTCAAAATTGACTACATAATCTAATTCATCCACACCATTATCAATAGCTTTTTTTGCTTCATTAAGTTTTTCATGAACAGTAGCTGTTCCTTCATGGAACCCTATAACAGTTCCCACTAAAACATGCGAATTTTGAGCAACTATAATTTCTTTAGCCGCTTGAACATATTCAGGTCGTATCATAACCAATTTAAACTTTTCGTTAATAGCTTCTTGTGTACAAGCTAACGCGATTTTTTTGTTTTCAATTTCAGATACTCCTGCTTGAAGGGCTGTTTTTAAATAGGTTGAATCTAAATAATTTCGAATATTCATAATAGACGGTACGAGTTGAATAACTATAAATTAAAAAGTTGTTTGCCAAGCACTTATAAAAATACTTTTCAAACAACTCTTTTTTGGGTAATATATTTTTTAATATAAATCAGCAGTATAGCAAGTAATGTTCCCGAAAAATTTGCTGCAATATCATATACATCAAAAGTTCTTGAAACAGTCATTTGGTCTTGTAACACTTCTATAAAAATTCCCAAGCCTAAAGATCCTAAACAAATATATGCTATTGATTTTCCATTTTTATTTTTCTTATGTAAGCTTCTGTAACTTAATAATACAAATACTAAATAAAAAACAGCATGTATAAATTTATCCTTAAAAGGAATTTTAATTTTTGGTAAATTGGAAGATTCTGTTAGACATAAATAAAAAATTAAAGCTGTCCAACCAATAGCAACTACTAAATAAAAATTACGCGCCGATAAGTGTTTTATAGTCCTCACTTGACAATAATAAATCCCATTCTGCCGAGTTAGAAACTTTAACTTTAACCATCCAACCTGCTCCATAAGGATCAGAGTTTACAGTTTCAGGATTAGATTCTAAGTCTTCATTAAACTCAATGATTTCACCAGATAATGGTAAAAACAAATCAGATACGGTTTTAACTGCTTCTACAGTACCAAAAACTTCGTCTTTTTCTAATGTTTGATCTAAAGTTTCTACTTCTACATATACAATATCACCTAATTCTCTCTGTGCAAAATCAGTAATTCCTACTGTTGCAACATCTCCTTCCAAAGAAACCCATTCGTGATCTTTTGTATACTTTAAATTTGCAGGTATGTTCATAGTGTTGAAAATATTATTTATTGAAATCATTAATAGTAAATACTATGCAAATTTATCAATAATGTTTGTGATATACAAATATATAGCTTTTTTCTTACTTTTTTAATTTCCGAAATTATATCTAATCGTTAATCCAGAACGAACATTTGTAATTGGAAAGGCTGTGGAAATAACTGCTTTAGAAAACTGATGGTCATAAAAGAAAATAGCAGTTAAATTTCTGCTGAACGAATAATCTGCAGTTAATTTAAATGTCCAAATATTTTGACCTCCGCCTAATTGATTATTGTTGTAGTCTAAATAACGTACAATAGTCATATTTTTTCTTAATGTAAAATCTGCTTTAATATTAATATCGCTCTTTATTAGACCCGAAGCATTATCTGCTAGTTTTGAATTGATGCTCACGTCTTTTATACGATAACCTATACCTACTGTATAATCGTTACCTTGCACTTCGGTAAGCAAATTATTATCAAAACTCATATTTAACGTTCTATCTTTTTTAACTTCTGCTAAAATTTTTAAGGAACTTTTTAATTCAAAATCAATTCGCATTAAAGGATTGAATTGTTCGGTTAAATTTACATTTGAAGTCAGTATTTCAGGATAAAAGTTTCCGTTACTATCAATAGGGTTTGGATTTAAATTTGTTCTAAATGCATTTACGCTATAACTCGAGCGGTATCCATGTTGAATAGAAAATCGCTTGAATTTATCTTTAAACCATTCCAACTTCATCAATCCGGTATATTTTAAAGTCCAGTTTGGTAAGGGAAAATTATAAAATAAGCCTGTACTAACTTTAGATGTATTCATACCAGAATATGCGGCAACAAAAGCTGGCAACAATACTCTTTGACTGTTTTTACCAAAACCTACAGGATATCCTTCTGTATCCACAGGATATGAAGTAGAACCGTAGTGCTGTTCCGCTAATCTTGTTGCAATAGCAAATCTATTTTCTCTGAATTGATCAAAAACTTGTGATTGATTTGCATCACTTGAACTAAAAGCAGTTTTGATTAATATAGTGGAAATATTAAAATTACCCGTACTATATGGCGAGCGGGAATTATACACTCCATTTACCACATCAAATTGTTCAGAATAATTAGTAGAATAATTACGCTCTGCATTAATATCAATTTTTAAATCGGTAAGCGGTTCCAGTTGTGCCGTATAATCTAATTTTTTGGTTTTAACTTGGGTATAATTTTGATTAAACTCAGGATAATTTGTTAAATAGCCATATTTAGCTGCTTCATACCTAACATCTGCTTGGTCTCCAAAAACAAACCCTAATGTAGGTTTAGATGTACCGAAAAATCCAAGTCCTGGCAAATAACCTGGCAACATTGTTCCTCCATTTTCAGTATAATTAGCTTGAATGTTTTTTACACTTGTTATTAATCCTATAACAAACTTAGAAAACACATTTCTATCATCTGACGGAGCTAATTTGGCAGGCGCTGGAGCTAATTTTTCACCTGGTTTTGGCGGTGTTTTTTTAGGAGGGGCGGCTTTCTGTTGCTTCTTCGCTGTAAGTCCAATATATTTATAAAACGCATCCATATTTAACGTAGCATTTATTTTATGTGAACCTGCGTTTTGTATCGTATTTCCTAATTGATAAACTGTTCCGTCTACCGTTTGAAATGTTGCAAAAGCATCCGAAGAACGTTGCCAACTAAAATCTCCGGTATAAATATAAGAAGACTTAACAAATGATAAAGCTGGGATTTTATTTATAGGCAAATCATAATTTATAGTAATTTGCTGATTATGTGTATTTGGCGTTCCAATATTCCAGTAGTCATGCCAAATATCTAAATTATCAATAGGTGTATTCGTAGCGTCAAAATAATTTCGAACAATATTTGAATTAGCAGCGGTATAATTTACTTTTAATGCTTTTGTGATTGGAAAATTAAACCCATATTGGTAATTAAAGAAATAGTTTCTTCTATACAAAGGGTCTAAGCCAATACCCTGAACATCAACTAGTCTAAATTGTTGTCTATTAAACTGTCTAATAATATTTGAACTAAAAGAAAGTGTGCTTGGTAATAAGTTAAAATTCAAATCTGCAAGCATTTTATAATACCCACTCTTTTTGAAGAATTTACTTTTCTTAAACGGTTCAAAAGCAAGTGGTTTAAATGCATAAGCATAATCAACCGCTGTTTTTTGTTGTTGATCTACTAGACTTTCTATTTGAAAATCATGGTGTTTCATTTCATTAAATGAATAAGAAAAAGTAATGTTTTCTACATCATAAAAATGCTGCTTTTTACCCTCTCCTTTTTCTTTTTTTACCCCAATGAAATTAATACTTGTTCGTTTTGTATAATCTATAGCTCTATTTGTAATTTCACTTCTTCTAGCTTCTGTAGGTGCGGCAGCTAAAATTTGGTTTAGTTCAATATCTTGATACAATGGATCATATTTAGGTGTAATAAATTGCTCTCCGACCGCATAGTTAAAAGGCAAGGTTATTTTCCATTTTTTAGGTAATAATTTTCCAACATTTAAATTAGTTACCAAATCATATTGTTTCAAATCTTCTCTGCTTCTTTCATTTGGACCTTGTTCAATGGCTCCAAAGCCTATTGTGCTCATTTTTCCTGTGGCAGAAACGGTGGCTAAATCGGCAATATTTGAATCTAAATTTGCTACCGCTGCATATCCGCCTTTGTTATCCATATCAGACATACGAAGTTCATTAAACCAAACTTCACCACGGATTGGGTCATTTGAATTTGGATTTTTTACTCCAACCATTAATGTACGTACTAAGCCGAAATTTGGATTTCCTTTTATACCTATATTCATTCTATTATTAGCAGATCCTAGTACGCTTTCATTTAAAAATCCAATGCCATTTACATCAGGTACAATGGACGGATCTCCTGCTAGTTTCAAACTTTTTAATTGGGTTAATAATGAAAGAGGTAATTCAATTTCATTTTCGGCTGGCCAAACAGCATTTGGTGAATTATCTCCAAATGAACTAAGTTTAAGCGGCATCTCTATTTGGTAAAAATTATCCGTGAAATCATTTCCTAATCTAATAAAAGCAACCATTTGATTATCTTGCAACGGTTGTGTCTCTGTGGGTGGTTGCAAAGCCTCAGCATGTAAAAACATTCTTAATTTTTTATACTGGCGCATATCTACACTTACATTTTTAAATACAGAACGAGCATCTCCTTTTTCTAACCCTCCTAAATCTGGTGAATTTGGATCTTTTTTATATACTCTTAATGATAAGGATTGCTCATTCTGATTAATAACCGTATTGTTATTATATAATTGTTCTCTAACCACTCCAGGTGGTGTTACATAATTAATTGGTGCTCTGTTTCCGTTTTCTTGAATATTAACTGCCACTACGTCAAAGCCTGTATTGTCATCTACGATTGTAGGGTCTGTGGCATCCATAGTGTTTGTGTATCTTCGCCATTCACCTCTTACTAAATCAAGTGTCCCAAATCGAAGTGTAATATCTTCGTTAAACCCAGTTAAAAACATTCTCATAAAACGAATGGTTCTAAAATCAGTTATTGGTCCTTCAATATTTGCTGCCGTTGCTTCTAAAATTGGGATTTTATATTGTATCCATCTGGCCGTTGTAGTTTGACCATTAGCCATGGTCTGCGTCGTTTCCCTAATATCTGCTACATAGTTTTGTCCAATTTGTGGATTTGGCGCAATAGGTACGTTAAACTTATAATACGCATTAATAGTGTTCATTGTATTGTCCCTATTGATGTCTTCAACGTCTGGCAATGTTGTATTTCCTCTATTAGTATCTGTAACATTTGTAGGAGAATTATTTTCTACCCCATTATAATTTTTATACCGTTGTAATACATCTCCTGTAGTATTTAAATAGTATTCATAATTATCCGCTGATGGATCAGGATTTCCTGAAAAAGCGGGGTATTTTATACGTTCTTCGCCATCATTTAAACCATTAAGACCCACGTCTTGCACCTGTCTGTTTGCTTCATTAGTATCAAAAGCATAAATTAACGATTGCGACGCTGGAACTTTTCCCCAGTTTGATGCAATTGTTGGTTGTATGCCTCCGCTTTCTGGCAATCCGTTTTCATATAATTTTCTTCCGTCTTTTAATACATCTTCACTTATTTCACCTAAATTTAATGTCAATGTCCCTGTATTTGTTGGTGTTTCTGTATCTCCTGGATTACCTACATAAGGGTCTAACATCCAAAACTGCACATACTCTACATTCGCTTGTTCAAAGTTTGTCGTATTTATAGCGCGCATAATTCCTCCCCAATTAGTTGGGGCAGCAGTAGGTGAAAACTGACCATTTGGTGCAACAGTTGGATTGTAATTATAAGGACCTCGTTCTTTCGGGTAATAGGTTAAATCTAATGTGCTGATAACATTTGTTTGTCCTTGAGCTATATTAACATTTGGAAAAAGTTCTTGGCTAAAAATGCGTCGCGTTTTATTGGAAGACAAATCATTATTATCTATACCCGCTGGAGCTTGTGTATAAAATACAGGGTCAATTGCATACCAAGATAATTTAGCTCTTTTATACCCATAATCTAGCATTCCTTCTGGAAATTCTCCTCCAAAACCTACCGGGGCACTTGCTAAAGACCATGACAAAGGTGATTTTAAATCAATATTTGATTGTGAGCCTTCAAAATCATCAATATAAGTAGTGGGTTCGCCATTAAAACTAGCCGCTTTAGGCGCATTTGGAAATAAATAAGCAAATTCACCTCTAAAGGATAAATTTGAAGGCACTTCCGTTTCTACGTTAGGCAACTTATTGGCCAAACGTGTTAAGAAAGGTAATTCTGTAGAAAAGTTTGTATTAAATCCAATAATAGTATTATTAACTGATTCTTGATTATAATCCGCTTTTTGCGTAAATGGTCTTTCACTCATTTTCAAGAATGTCCCTGCAATTAAGAATTTATCATTAAATTTATGTTCTACATTTATTCCATAAAATCTTTTTGTTTGCTGACCAAAAACAGAATTATTTTCTAACGACACTTGTATAGGAGTATTAGAAGCTAGCAAGGCAGGATCCAGTATATTTACTCTTCCCGCCTGATAATTTACGGTATAATCTACACCTTCTACTAAAGTTCTTCCGCCTGCTGTTACAACTACACTACCTTGTGGTACATTAAATGCGCCCAAAGGTATTCCGTCTCCACCAGTTGATTTAAAACTTCCTTTAAATTTAAATTTATTTTTAGCACTTTCTTGTAATGCCGCTGCTTGAGTAGATTTATATAGTGTTCTAAAAACATACTTTTCTTGATTAGAATTATAGGTCAAAGGGTTGTCATAATCCTCTGCTAAAGTGGTTAAATCTAATTTATTAAACAAATGTTTTCCAAATGGTTCAACTGTTGTAAAAATAATTCTACCATGTTGTGCGTCTACTGTTATTCCTTGATAAAAGTCGAAAAAACCATCGCCATGTGGTTGTGGATCATTCGTATAATTTAATCTATCAACATTAAGAACACGTAATAATGGCGTATTTTCTACATCTGCAGGTAATGGATCTATTCCTGATTGCGAAATGTAATTAAGCGGTGATGGATCTTGATAAAGAATATTAAACTTAAAATCTTGCTGTTGTAATTGATTTCCGCCTGGTATTTGATAAATATTTTTCATCATTAAATCCCAAACAGGTTCATTTACAGCTACTAGATTCCCTTTTAACATTTTTAAAATCAAAGCTTGGGTAGTAGGCACTCCTGCAGGATCTACTTGTGTAGATTCTACGCCATCATTTGCAAATTCACCCACTTGATATACTTCGCCTCCAACTGTATATTGATAGGCTACCGCCAATACCTCGTCATTTTGTAATCTTTGATTTAAAGATAAATACCCTAATTGTGGATGAAATGTATATTCGGTAGTAGCTAATTTTCGAGCGTTTTCTAATTTAGAGTAGTCTTGTCCTTCATTCATGCCCGAAATAGTGAATCCGGTACTTGCTGTCGCAATTTCTCTAATATTTGCATTTAAAAAATTGGAACCTATTTGACCGGGATCAAACTTATTGTTTTTATTGTCTGCAAATGAATTTGGAGGAACGTTTACAAATGTTGGAAATGCACCTAAATCTACACCAATAACTTCACTATCTGGCATCCCTATGAGTTGGGCTTCACCTAAATCTTGTAATGCAATTATGTTTCTTAAATTGTTGTCTGTTTGTGAAACACGATTTTGTCTATTTGTTATCCAAACTTCCAAACGTGTAATTTGTACACGAGAATCAATAATTGGGTAATTTCTTAATGCCTTATCATAATTATTTCTAAAATACTGTGACAAGAAGTAGTGTTTATCTGTATCATAATCTAATGCAAAAAAATCAAATTCTTGAATTGTTCCTCCGCCTTGTGAAGTTATAGATTTTGTTTGTGATTTTTGTTCTGAAAAGACTCCTGTTACCGTAGTTTTACCAAACTTAAATTGTGCTTTTACACCAAATAAACTTTGCGCACCTCGTATTAATGAATTTGACAATGGAAAACTTACATTTCCTACTTCTATTTTTTGTAAAATATCATCTTCGGTAGGGGCATAATCTAATTTTAACAGATTTTGGAAAGCAAAAGTAGATTGCGTATCATAATTAATATTAACATTCATTCGTGTTCCTACTTTTCCTTGTAATCCCATGGAAATGCGTTGATTAAAATCAAAAGCTATGTTTCTTCTATTTCGAGGTGAAAAAGAAGGATTATCTTGTTTGGTATAACGCACACCTAAGTCTACCTCAACGGTACCTGTAGGTTTTATATCTATAGAATTGCCACCAAAAATGGCTTCGAAAAATTTAGAATTTACATAATATTTAGGCAATAAATTTCGCTTAGCTTCGGCGGTTCCTTCTTTTTTACCATCTAATGCAGATGTTTTTTGTTGGAAATATTTTCTAACCGATTCTTTTAAGGCTAATTTTTCGTATTCTGCTGGAGTTAAAATCAAAGGGTAATTTATTGAAAATCCATCCACAGATTGAGTATAAATATATCTGTCTGAAACAGGATCATACGTATATCCTTCTAGAATACTCTTAGGATTAGGCAAACTAAGTTGCCCTACAGATGAACCCGTTTTGATTGTATCTTTTGGGGTATTGGGAACGTTCTGGGCAAAGGCTGTAAAACCACCCAATAATAGCGCAATTAAACTTACTAATTTTAATATATATGCAACTCTTTTTTCCAAATTTATAAGGCTTTTAAGGCTTGTTTTATTAATTCTTCAATAGATGCATCAGGTTGTGCAATAGCTATTTTTTCTATTACTTTCTCGGCATTTTTTCTCACATAACCTAAAACTTCTAATGCAGATAACGCTTCTTCTCTATTTGTATTGTATGAAGTGTCTGAAATTTCTTCAATTTGATACAATTTTATTATTTTATCTTTCAAATCTAAAATTACCCTTTGAGCTGTTTTTGCTCCAATTCCTTTTATAGATTGAATCGTCCCAACATCATTAGAAGCAATAGACTGAATGATATGCTCTGGCGCTAAAGAAGACAACATAGTACGCGCTGTACTTGCTCCAACACCCGATACAGAAAGTAATAATTTAAATAACTCTCGTTCTTTTTTATCCGCAAAACCATATAAAGAATGAGCGTCTTCCTTAATTTGTAAAAAGGTAAACAATTTACAATTTTCAGCGTCTCCTAGTTGAGAATAGGTATGTAAAGAAATATTAATGTGGTAGCCCACTCCTCCACAGTCTATAACTACGTGCGTAGGTGTTTTTTCAACTAATTTTCCTTGTATATGTGCAATCATCAGAATTAAGTTTTTTGATGTTGTTTTTTATTTTTTTCTTGTGCATCAACTACAGCAACTGCGGCCATGTTTACCATTTCTTCCACACTTGCTCCTAATTGAAAAATATGAACTGGTTTTTCTAATCCTAGCATAATTGGTCCAATAGAAACGACTTTGTCTAATTCTTTAAGCATTTTATAGGTAATATTAGCTGCGTCTAGATTAGGAAAAATCAGCGTGTTTACTTTTTTATTCGCTAATTTTGAAAATGGAAACTTACTTTTAAGCATATCAGGATTTAAAGCAAAATCGGTTTGAATTTCTCCATCAACAATTAACTCTGGATGATTATCATGTAAGTATTTAACTGCTTGTCTCACTTTAATTGGACTATCGTCTGACGAAGAACCAAAATTTGAAAACGAAATCATCGCAATAACAGGTTCAATTCCAAACATTCTAACTGTTTTTGCTGTCATTAATGCAATCTTGGCCAAATCTTCAGCGCTTGGATTAGGATTAATAGCCGTATCTGATAAAAACAAAGGACCACGCTTCGTATTCATGATGTTTGTCGTGGCAATTCTGCCTACACCTTGTTGCTTATCTATTAATTGCATTACAGGTTTAACCACATTTGGATAACTTCTAGAATAACCCGTAACTAAAGCATCTGCATCACCCGTATTTACCATCATTGAGGCAAAATAATTACGTTCACGCATCCATTTTTGAGCATCTAATAAAGATATTCCTCTTCGTTGTCTTGTTTTCCAAAAATATTGCGCATATTTTTCTCTGCGTTTGTCCTCTTCTTTTGATTTTGGATCAATAATAGGCACATCTGCATCAAAACCGATTTCTTCTTTTAATTCTTGTATGATTTCAAGATTTCCGAGTAATATTGGGAAACCAATACCTTCTTCCTGAACAATTTGAGCCGCTTTTAACACATCTAAATGATCTGCTTCAGCAAAAACTATGCGTTTAGGATCTGTTTTAGCTCGATTTGTAAGCAATTTTACAATTTTATTATCTGCCCCTAAACGCTCTAATAATTCATCGGCATATTTATCCCAATCTTGAATTTCATATTGTGCTACCCCTGATGCAATAGCCGCTTTAGCGACCGCAGGAGAAATAGTTGAAATTAACCTTGGATCAAATGGCTTAGGAATGATATAATCTCTACCAAAAATTAATTTTTTCTCTCCATAAGCAATATTTACTTGCTCTGGAACCGGCGTTTTAGCTAGTTCAGCTAATGCATGAACCGCAGCCATTTTCATGGTTTCGTTAATTTTCTTTGCTCTAACGTCTAATGCACCTCTAAAAATATATGGAAATCCTAATACATTATTAACCTGATTAGGATAATCGGAACGGCCTGTAGCCATAATTATATCCTCGCGAGTATTTATAGCTACGTTATAATCTATTTCTGGGACTGGATTAGCCATTGCAAAAACAATAGGGTCATTTGCCATGGTTAACAACATTTCTGGGGTTAAAATATTACCTACAGAAAGCCCTAAAAACACATCTGCTCCTTTGATTATTTCACTTAATGGAGCTGGATCGCATGACTTTGCATAGCGTTTTTGTAAGTCTGAAATATCTTCTCTGCATGTGGTAAGCAAACCATTTACATCAAACATGTAGACATTTTCTTCTTTGACCCCTAAAAGTGCGTATAAATTAGCACACGCCAATGCTGCCGAACCTGCACCCGAAACAACCACTTTAACCTTAGAAATGTCTTTTTGGGCTAATTCTAATGCGTTTAATAATGCCGCCGAAGAGATAATCGCTGTTCCATGTTGGTCATCGTGCATGATAGGAATATCCAGTTCTTCAACGAGTCTTCTTTCTATTTCAAAAGATTCGGGAGCTTTAATATCTTCTAAATTAATGCCTCCAAATGTAGGTGCTATATTTTTTACTGTTGCAATGAATTCTTCAATATCTTTTGTGCCTACTTCGATATCAAAAACATCAATATCAGAAAAGATTTTAAATAACAAGCCTTTACCCTCCATTACAGGTTTTGAAGCTTCTGGGCCAATGTCTCCTAATCCTAAAACAGCAGTTCCATTGGTTATTACAGCTACTAAATTCCCTTTTGCAGTATATTTATATACATTATTTACATCTTTCGCGATTTCTAAACAAGGCTCTGCCACACCAGGAGAATAAGCTAATGACAAATCTCTTTGTGTAGCATATTTTTTAGTTGGTACAACCTGAATCTTTCCAGGCGTAGGCTTTGCATGGTAAAGAAGTGCTTCTCTTCTCTTATTATTATTTTGCATATACTTACAATTCTATCAACTTACAAAGATAAAAGAAGCAATGAAATAAGAAAAGAATTAATGAAATACTTTTGGTTCAAATTAAACGACCAAATCCTCTACTGTAAAATCTTCTGGGAGTTGGCCGATACTTTGAAGTTTTATTGCGGCTAATTTTTGAGCTAGTATGATGCTCTCTTCTACTGATTTATTAGTGATTTGACCATATAAAAATCCAGTCCAAAAAGCATCTCCGGCACCTGTTGCATCTTTTATTGCATCTATAACTAATGCGGGTTGAGCATATGGCATTTTGCCTTGTTCAGAAACTACTACGCCGTCTTTTCCTTTTGTATAACAAATAATTTTTGCCCCCAATGCATGAAAATAATCAAAAATGAAGGCTTCTGATTTTTCTTCCTCAAACCATCTTAAACAATCGTCTTCACTAAGTTTAACAAATGGTTTTGTTTCTAGATAGGATGCAATTATAGCTTTAGCCTCTTCTTTGTTTGGCCAAATTTTTTCAGAATAATTAATATCAATACTTGTTTGTAAACCAAGTGCTTGTGCTTTTTTTGCTTTAATTATAATGGTTTGCTGTGCAGGATTTTTACTCAAGGCAAAACAGGTCGTATGAAAAATTTTAGCTTTACAAAGCATTTCTTCTGACAATTGCGACTCGAGAATTTGTGCATCTGCTTGTCTATAGGCAACAAAATCTGGTGTAGTTGTAGATTTGGAAACAAAAATTACAGATGTTGGATGTGTTTCGTCTTGTCTTAATGATCTACAATCAACACCCTTTTTTTGCAATTTTTCAACTATATAATTTCCTAAACCATCAGTTCCACAAGTAGCTACAAGCAATGAGTTCAAGCCCAGTTTTGATGCATTCACAGCCACATTCGTGGGAGAACCTCCTAAAAATCTATGGTAATTTTTAGTGTGCCGAATGGACTTATTTACTTCATGCCCAATAAAATCGATGAGCACTTCTCCTACACATAGTATATCTATCGTTTTCATTTTCCTTTCCTTTAATTAAAAAAATAATTCAAATTTATTCTGAATTGCCTGTTCTAAAAGTACTGTTGCAGCGGCGCTCCACGCACAAAAAGCCACACCGTTTGGTTCTTGTGTTTGTGTATTGAAATTTTCATAAAATGAAAAATCTGCTTTAGCATTGGCCTCATTTATATGAGTCAGTAATGAAGTAGCTAATGTTTTATTTTCTTTCAGCAACGATAATCCTACAAATCCATTTACCATTGGCCAAGACCCGCCATTATGAAACTCGTAAGGATAATTTCTAAATTCATATTTACAATTATCTTTTAACAAATTCCAGTCAGTATCTTGTTCAAAAATAGGAGGCCAAAACGCAGGAACCAACTTCAATTCTGTTTCTGCAGCGACTTTAATAGCGTGGTTACAAATAGCTTCCTTTGTACTTTCTTTTCCAATATCTAACAATACAAAAAGGGCATTAGCAAATGCATCATATTGTGTTTTATATCCACATGGTGAAAATGAACAAGGGAGATACGCTTCAAATTTCAAATTAGCATACGCCCGTTCGTGAAATTTTTCTTCGTTGGAATGAGGTAAAAAATTAGCTTTTATTTGCTGCGTAACACGTACTATTTTTTCTGCCAATAATTCATTTTTTTGAAAAAAAGTATAACTTCTTAATGCCCATAAACGAAGTAATTGATCATAGAGCACATACCCATCTGTTATGTATTCATCAGCCCAATTTCCAGATAAAGGCACATATACTAAATCTTTATTATTATATTCCCAAGCATTGAGTAACTGCAAACATTTTTCAATATGTATCTGGTATTTTTCAATAATCTTTATATCGTTTTTATAAATTGCTAATTGACATACGCCTATAACAAACCAAGAAACAGCATCTACACGACCTGCTAATCCGCCATAACTTATTTCGACTTTATTTTCTTTAATCCACACATTAGAAGGGATAGTACCCATTTCGTGCTGGTATGTAGCTAATGTTTCTAAAGTTGCTTCAAATGTTGCAATAAGTGATTTGTCGCCAGACGCCAATGCGGCTAATCCACAAATTACACCATCGCGAGCCCAAACGCGTTGATAATTAGACGTTGCTTCTGCACTAGCTAAAAAACCATGTGGAGTACTTACTCTTTTTAATAAATTAACTGCTTTATGATAGGTTATGGTCTGCACGTACTTGAGATTTTTTTTGATTTGATTTGATAAACAAAGTTAAAATGGCCGCAATTGCTAATAAAACACCCGCAAATACAATAGCTTGTCGGGGATCATTATGTAAAAAATGTTTTAAAATGTATCCAAAACTCAAGGTTTGAATAAACATAGGAATAACAATCATCATATTAATAATTCCCATGTAAACCCCGTACCGTTCTTTAGGTATGTTTGAAACTACCATTAAATAAGGGATTCCCATCATACTTGCCCAACCTATTCCGAAACCTGTTATTGCAGGAAATAATAAATATTTATTAGTGATATGCGGGAAAATTAAAAACCCTATTGCAGCTAACAATAAACACACAAAATGTACGTATCTAGCTGAGTACTTTTTTGCTAAATAGGCCAGTCCAAAAGCAGTTAAAAAAGTAACAATATTGTACCAGCCATTTACTAAACCTGTCCAACTAACCGCTTGTTCATATAACTTGCCATTCTGTTGCGGTGTTGTATTCCATACAGATAAAGCAATACTTTTTGAAGAATTTTGCCAATAACAAAACAAAGCATACCATTGAAATAAATAGACAAGTGCCAGCTGCCACATTACTTTTGGCATATTACGTACTGCCTTAAATATATCTAAGAAGGGTGTAAAAACATGAACTTTTTCAGCTTGCATCTGAAGTAATTCTTCATTAGAAGGGGGGATTTCTTTTGTTGTATGTGAACTCCACCAGACCGATGCAATAGAACAAACTGCACCTAAGAAAAAAGAAGCAAAAACCCATGTAGGTAATTTACCTGTGGTACCCACAAAAAGTATAGGAAAAATAAACAATGAAACGTTCGCCAAAGTTTGACCTAATCCTGTAAAAAAACTTTGTGCTTGAAAACCAGTTGCTTGTTGTTCTTCATCTAATTTATCAGCTATAAATGCTCTATAAGGTTCCATTGCGGTATTATTCCCTGCATCTAAAATCCATAACAATCCGGCAGCCATCCATAAAGAGCTACTAAATGGAAATAAAAATAAGGCGATACTACAGATTAATGCTCCAATAAAAAAATAGGGTTTTCTTCGGCCTCCCCATTTTGGCAACCATGTTTTATCACTTAAAGCACCAATAATAGGTTGAATAAGTAAACCTGTCAAAGGTCCTGCCAAATTTAGCAACGGCAACTCATCTGGACTAGCGCCTAAGAAATCATAAATAGGATTTACCGCACTTTGTTGTAAGCCAAAGCTATATTGAATACCGAAAAATCCAACATTCATATTTATTATTTGCCAAAAGCTCAATTTACTTTTTAGTATCATCTTTGAGTTTGTTTAAAAAGTCTTCAAAATTACCGTTATTTATAATAAATTGTCCTTGTTTATCTACTACTGGAATCCCTAAATTAGCTGTACTTATATTTGCTTCTTTTAATTTAGCCAACATTTCTCTTAAAGCTACAGGATCTTTATCAATATCATAAAACACAAAATTAATTGAATTATTCTTTAAAAATAATTTTGTGTCTATACAATGGTGACAAGAGTCGCTCCCATACACGACTAAAACGGTTGATTTTGGCTCAGATTTTTTTGGCTTTTCTTGAGCTATAAGTGTAGAAACTCCTACTAATAAAAACAGTGTACAAATTATTTTTTTAAGCTTCATCTTGAAAAACTTTTGAAAAACAATTCCTGTACCCAAATAAAGATACAGGAATTGCATAAATTTAAGTATGAAAATCTTTGTTAGAATCTATAAGCGATAGACAATGATGTTGTTCTACCGTTAATAGATCTTGCTCTAACAATATTGTTAGTATTTTCAGTAATACTTCCCTCTTCCACTTCTGTAATACCCATCGTATCAAACACGTTATTGATATTAAGTGTAGCAGAAAGTCCTTTTGTTAATTCAAAACTTAAGAAAGGATTTACATACGCATAGCCTGGCATAACTAATTTGTTATCATCTTGAGCGTATGATTTTGTTGTTCCAATTACAGAGAAACCAAAGTTATTTTGTTTGTTTTTACCAAATTTATACATTGGCACTACATTAAAGATAAAATCAGCTTGTCTTCTAGGTTTGTTTCCATTTAATGCAGGTGTAATCACATCGTCAGCAATTTTTGCTTTTGTATAAGTAACACTTCCATTAACAGAGAAATTATTAATTCTATAGTTTCCTTCTAACTCTAAACCATACGAATTGTATTTTCTTTGAATTTGTCTAATTCCACTTGAACCTCCACCGAAATCCCAGTTTTGTTCAGAAACACCTGCAAAGAATGCCGTAGCATAAATAGCTGATCTTTCTCCTTTTTGTTTAAATCCAAACTCTGCTTGATTTACCATATCAGCACTTAAACCTGGAACTGCTGCACCTGAATTTAATATATTTGCTCCAAATAATAAACGGTCAGCATTTGCTCTACCTCCTCTACTGAAACGTCCAAAAATAGATTGTGAGTCAGATAATAAATAATTTGCACCAAAAGAGTATGATACATATTTAAAATCATAATTGATTGGTTTTCTATTTGCATTATCAACTACAGAAACACTAGCTTCTGGACCTTGAATAGTTCCATTATTATCTACATCTAAATTTGCAGCTTGAGTAGCTCCTGCATAAGTTCCACGTGCTTTTCCAGAATCAAAACGCATACTTACATCAATGCTTAATTTGTCATTTGCTTTTAATTGTCCTGCAACATACGGTGCTGTAATGTCATACGTTGCATCATAATTTCTTTGGCAACAGTTACCCCATGCTGGCACTCCGTAAGCATATAATCCGTTAACAGAATGAGAACCCGCATTTAGTAATGCTGCATTGTCACCTTTAACTTCCATTAAATAAGAATTCCACAACCAAGACATTGAAATGTTTTGGAATGCTTTGTAGTATCCTAATGTTAAATCAAAATTGTTAAATTTCTTAGTTAATTTCATATCATTTGTAAAGTTGTTGAAATTATTAATTTCAGTATCAAATGTATGAATTCTCATTGCTAACGCACTATTGCTAAAGTTTTGGCCTGCTTGTGGACCGTTTGCATAAGTTAAATTTGGCACGCTAAAGCTAGATGCTAAAGCACCACCTGTTGCTACTTCTGCAGGGAATAAAGAAACAAATCTTCCTTTTTGGAAATTTTGTCTGAATTTATCTTCAATTTTCCAGTCATTTCCTAAATCAAAAGCCATTTCTGCTCCAAATGAAGTAGCAATAGGACGCATACCATCCGAAATTGAACTTCTTCTACGCTCACCATCAGCACCTATTGTTAAATTATCTTGGAAATAAGCACTATGAGGCGTGTCATGTAAAATGTTGAAATTTGGTAATGAACTCCATGTTGGATTAGCATTTGTTCCTGATACTTGAACTGGCATAGGTAAATAACCTATTGATTTATCATTTAGGTATTTGAAATACAATTTTACATAACCATTTTCAAAGTCTTTTGTTAAATTTGCTTTAAACTGACCTCCTAAGTTTGCTGTATATCCTGCGTTTCTTGGTCCTTCACCTTGTCTGTAAAAACCACCTACGTGAAAACGCAAGCTAGAAGATAATGGCGAACCGTATTCAAAATCTGTTCTGTTATTTCCGTAATCTAAACCAATAGATTGCATTAATGAACCTCCTTCTTTTTTACCATCTTTACTAATAAAGTTGATGATACCCGCTGGAGAGTTTGATGCTACAGTAGATGCAGAACCTCCTCTGATGGCTTCAACTCTTTGTAATGTTTGATCTGCTCTTACGAAGATATCTGCGTTACCAAATGCTACGTCACCAAACTGCATTACAGGTAAACCATCTTCATGAATTTGTAAAAATTTTGCTCCTCCTGAAGCAATTGGAATACCACGAACGGTAATATTTGCATTACCTTCACCTCCTGTAGATTCTGATTTGATACCAGGAGTAGATCTAAAAATTTCAGCTGTAGATCTTGGAGCTGCTTGTTCTATTTGCGCGCCGCTGATAGAACTTACAGAAACACTCGAGTTTAATTTTGTTTTAGCTCCAATAACTCCCGTTACTACTACTTCATCAATTGAAGCTGATTTGTCAGCTAATTTGAAAGTGGCAGTAGTAGCGCCATTAATAACTACTTTTTGTTGTAAAGTGGCATAGCCCATCATCGAAACTTTTACGGTAACCGAACCGTTTGACAAATCAGTAAGTGTAAAATCTCCATTGGATGAAGTGGAAGTCGCTTTTGAACCAACAGAAACACTTGCTCCGTTGATTGGCAACCCATTAGTATCCGTTACTTTTCCAGATAACGAACCATTTTGAGCAAACGATTGATTAAGCACAAAAAATGCTATAATAAAAAACGTTTTCTTCAAAAAATTAGTAATTTTTTTCATTTTTTAAAATTAATTGGTTAATAATTTTAGTTATAATTAAATTCGAAATTAAAATTTATTGTAGTAAAAAAATGCGAATAATTTATCGAAAACGTTTTCGAAATTACCGAAAACGTTTTCGATTCTATATTATTTTTTTTTGCATATTTGTAAAATGAAAAACATAACGCTAAAACAAATTGCGGAAACATTAGGTATATCCATAACTACGGTTTCAAAAGCCTTAAAAGGATATACCGATGTGAATGAAAACACAAGAAAGTCGGTTTTAGAATTGGCCGAACGTCTTCAATATACGCCAAATAGTTTTGCGGTAAACCTTCGCACACAAGAATCTAAAACCATTGGGCTTGTAATTCCTGAAGTGGTACACCATTTTTTTTCAAACGTAATTAGAGGCATTATTGAAGAAGCAGAAAAAAACGGGTATTTAGTTATCATTTTACAAAGTAGTGAATCTGTAGCTTCAGAAAAAAAACAGATTGAATTATTATTACAAAAACGTGTAGATGGAATTATTATCTCTCTTTCTAATGAGTCTAATAATGAGTCTTATTTTTCACAAATTATGGAACGAAAAATTCCATTGGTGCAATTTGATAAAATTTCCAAACTTATTCCTAGTTCAAAGGTTATCATTAATGATCAAAAAGCGGCCTATTCTGCCGTTTCGCATTTAATTGCAAAAGGATGTAAAAAAATTGCACATATTCGTGGGCCTGTTAATCCACAAAATGCCATTGATCGCTTTTTAGGCTATAAAAAAGCATTAGAAGATCATAACATTTCTTTTGACCCTAAATTAGTTTATACCTGCACAGATGTTACCTTTGAAGAAGGAAAAAGTTTTGCTAAACAAATTTTAGCTTCGCATCCAGATATCGATGGTATTTTTGCCATTACCGATTTAGTTGCTGTGGGTGTATTAGCCTACTTTAACGATCACAAAATTCGAGTACCCGAAGACATAAAACTTATAGGATTTAGTAATTGGTTTATGTCGCAAGTAGTTTCACCAAAATTAAGCACGGTAGATCAACCTAGTTTTGAAATGGGAAAACAGTCTTTTCACTTACTTTTAGAAGAAATAAATGCTAAGAAAGACGGTCTTTCGTTTACCCCAAAAACAATAGAATTAGACACTACAATTATTGAGCGCGAATCTACTTAGTCTTGTTTAAAAAACTAATATTTCGCGTTAAGCCTTCATATTTTGTACGTTTTACTGCCGAATTTTTAAACACTTTGGCAAATGTATCTTGGGTAAGTTCTTCCCAATCTCTTTTTGTGAAATCAAGTAATTCGGGTTTGGGATAAAATAAAGGTTCTTGATGGGGTGTAGCAAATTTATTCCAAGGACACACGTCTTGGCACACATCGCATCCAAACATCCAATCGTTAAACTTGCCTTTCATTTCTTCGGGCAAATTCTCTTTTAATTCTATTGTAAAATAAGAAATGCATTTACTGCCGTCAACGACATAAGGCGCTACAATAGCCTCCGTCGGACAAGCATCTATACAAGCCGTGCAAGTGCCACAATGATCTGTTGTGGGTGTGTCGTATTCTAATTCAAGATCTACAATTAATTCGGCAATAAAATAAAACGAACCCACTTTTTGTGTAATTAAATTGCTGTTTTTACCCACCCAGCCAAGTCCGCTTTTTACTGCCCACGCCTTATCTAAAACAGGAGCAGAATCTACAAAAACTCTCCCGTTTACTTCGCCTATTTCTTCCTTAATAAACTGGAGTAATTTTTTTAATTTTTCCTTAATAACAAAATGATAATCTTCGCCATATGCATATTTTGAAATTTTGTAACTATCAGGATTTTGTTGTTCTGAAGGATAGTAATTAAATAATAACGAAATCACGCTTTTTGCACCATCAACAAGCAATCTGGGGTCTAAGCGTTTGTCAAAATGATTTTCCATATAAGACATTTGCCCATGACGATTTTCATTGAGCCATTTTTCTAAACGCGGTGCTTCTTCTTCTAAAAATTCGGCTTTAGAAATGCCACAAGACAAAAAGCCAAGTGATAAAGCCTTTTCTTTTATTGAATTGGTATATGTGAATTTAGAATTCAGAATTTTGATGTTTGATGTTTGATGTTGGGTGTTTGTGATGGGTGAATCTTAGTTTAATTTAGCTTTAAAAGCCAACGTTTTATTCATTAATTCAAAAGAATAAAGATACAAAAAAGTAAATCTTTCTTCAGTAATGTAATTTCTGTTTTTTGCTTTATATAAACAAGTTACAACTTCGGCAATAGATCTAATTGCATAATTCAAGAATCTTTTAAACTCTTTATTTGATTGTTCGATAGAACCTTCAGAAATATTTAATGCAATTGAATCTGCCGCTCTGTTTACTTGGGAGACTAAATTAAATTGCTCAACTTTTGGAAATGTTGAAGAAGATGTATAAATTTCTTCTGCAAAATCCATTGCTAACCTCCAAATAGTTAATTTTTCAAATTTAAATTTCGTTTCCATCTAAAAATTACGCTTGTATTTAATTTTAACAACCAACACCTGACAGGAAGCATCTAACAGCTTGCAGCTCTTAAAACAATCCGCCTTGAATATTGGTATTTATTTTCCCTAAATGCTTGTATGCTTTTTCGGTTACCTCTCTGCCTCGTGGGGTGCGCATTAAGAACCCTTCTTGAATTAAAAAAGGTTCGTACACTTCTTCTAATGTTTCTCCATTTTCACCTACAGCTGTAGCTAAAGTCGTTAGCCCCACCGGACCACCTTTAAATTTATCAATAATGGTAGTTAAAATTTTATTATCCATTTCATCAAGACCGTGCGCATCTACGTGAAGTGCCTTGAGCGCATAACGTGCAATTTCGGTATCTATAGAACCATTCCCCTTAATTTGGGCAAAATCGCGCACTCTTCGCAATAGCGAATTAGCAATACGAGGTGTTCCTCTACTACGTCCTGCAATTTCGATAGCCGCCTCAAGATCTATAGGTACATTAAGAATAGACGCGCTGCGTTCTATAATAGTAGCCAATAATTCTTTGTTGTAATACTGCAACCTGCTTTGAATACCAAAACGTGCACGCATTGGTGCAGTTAATAACCCAGAACGTGTAGTAGCTCCTACAAGTGTAAACGGATTTAAATTGATTTGGACCGTACGTGCATTAGGTCCACTTTCTATCATAATGTCAATTTTATAATCTTCCATAGCGGAGTACAAATATTCTTCTACTACGGGAGATAATCTATGAATTTCATCTATAAATAAAACATCTCGAGGTTCTAAATTTGTTAACAAACCCGCCAAATCACCTGGTTTATCGAGTACAGGTCCCGAAGTAATCTTAATGCCTACTCCTAGTTCGTTTGCTAAAATAGTTGCTAAGGTAGTTTTACCTAAACCCGGAGGACCGTGAAAAAGCGCATGATCTAAGGCTTCGCCTCTAAGATTAGCGGCTTTTACAAATATTTTTAAGTTTTCAAGGACGTGTTCTTGTCCTGCAAAATCATCAAAACTAAGGGGACGTAAAGCGCGCTCAATGTCTAAATCTTGAGGAGAAAAATTAGCTTGGGTTGGATCTAAATGTTCGTTCATAAACACAAAGATAAGTAGAAGTTTACTTTTTTAACGAATTTGTAGAAAAATAACCTTTACCCGACATGCGAATTTGCAAATCCGCGCTATCCGTTACGAAACATATTCGAGCCATCGGGTTTTAAAATGTTCGTTCATAAACACAAAGATAAGTAGAAGTTTACTTTTTTAACGAATTTGTAGAAAAACAACCTCATTCTTCAAACAATAAAAATACCGTATCTTTGCTAAAAAAAGAATATGCTCATTTATAATGTAACCATCAATATAGACGACAGCGTACACGATCAATGGCTCAACTGGATGAAAACCAAGCATATTGATGACGTACTCGCTACGGGTTTATTTCACAAAGCTAAACTCATAAAAGTACTCGTTGAAGAAGAACTTGGTGGCACCACTTATTCAGTGCAGTATTTCACAGATGCTGCCGAAAAACTCAACGATTACTACACCTACCATGCCCCTCGTTTGCGTGATGAAGGTGCGCAATTATTTGGTGATAAAATGCTTGCTTTTAGAACAGAATTAGAAGTATTAGAAGAATTTTTTACCCGTAAAAACTAATTTTTTCCCAAACGTATGTCTGTAAAAGCAAAAAAACACTTAGGCCAACATTTCTTAAAAGAGGAAAGTATTGCAAAAAACATTGCCGATAGTCTTACGCTTTCTGGCTATGACACCGTTTTAGAAATTGGTCCAGGAATGGGTGTGCTAACGAAATATCTATTAGAAAAACCTGTAACTACCTATGTAATCGAAATTGATAATGAATCGGTAGACTATTTACAGACGCATTATTTGCATTTAGCAGATAAAATAATTGGACAAGATTTTTTAAAATACGACCTCAATCAAGTTTTTGGGACTAAGCCTTTTGCTATCATTGGTAACTTTCCCTATAATATTTCTACTCAAATAGTATTCAAAACTCTTGAAATGCGAAATCAAATTCCGGAATTTTCGGGTATGTTTCAAAAGGAAGTTGCTGAGCGTATTTGTTCAAAAAAAGGAAGTAAAGTTTATGGTATTTTGTCGGTATTAGCACAAGCATTTTATGATTGTGAGTACCTGTTTACTGTTCCGCCAAGCGTGTTTAACCCGCCTCCAAAAGTAGATTCGGGCGTGATGCGTATGATTAGAAAAAAAGATTTTAAGCTTGACTGTAATGACAAATTATTATTCACTGTAGTCAAAACAGCCTTTAACCAACGCAGAAAAACATTAAGAAATAGCTTAAAAAGTTTAAACTTATCGGAAAAGTTGCAAGAAGATAGTATCTTTGCACTGCGACCAGAGCAATTAGCTGTTGAAGATTTTATTCATTTAACCCAAAAAATAGCAGCCGATGGAATTTAAAATCAGTAAAGAACTTATCGAGCAAATTGAAAATTTAATTCATGAAAATCAATCTCATGAGTTAGAACAACTCTTGCATGATGTTCACTTTGCTGATATAGCCGAAATTATGAATGAGTTGGAAGAAGACAACGCCATTTATATTTTCAACTTATTAGATTCTGAAAAAACAGCCGAAATACTTCTTGAGTTAGACGAAGAAGTGCGTGAAAAAATTCTACGTAATTTATCTGCAAAAGAAATTGCCGAAGAGCTTGACGAATTAGACACTGATGACGCTGCAGATATTATTGCCGAATTGCCTCAGTCAAAAAAAGCAGAAGTAATTTCTGAATTAGAAGACGTAGAACACGCTAAAGATATTGTTGACCTTTTACGTTATGATGAAAATACTGCTGGAGGTATCATGGCTAAAGAATTGGTAAAAGTTAATGAAAATTGGAATGTCTTAACTTGCGTAAAAGAAATGCGTCAGCAAGCAGAAAATGTTACTCGTGTACACTCTATTTATGTCGTTGACGATGAAGACCGATTAAAAGGGAGATTGTCGCTAAAAGACTTACTCACAACCTCTACAAAAACACCTATAAGCCAAGTATATATAAAAAAAGTGGACTATGTAAAAGTAGATACTAAAGATGTAGAAGTAGCACGCATTATGCAAAAGTATGACTTGGAAGCCATTCCAGTTGTTGACGAATTAGGACGCTTAGTAGGACGTGTTACCATTGACGATATTATTGATGTCATCAAAGACGAAGCCGACAAAGATTACCAGTTGGCTGCGGGTATCTCACAAGACGTAGAAGCTGATGATAGTGTGCTTGAACTTACAAAAGCGCGTTTGCCTTGGCTTGTTTTGGCACTTCTTGGCGGATTTGTATCTGTGCATGTGCTAGGTTTATTTGAACCTGCTATGGAAGGACATAGAAATTTATTTTTCTTTACACCCCTTATTGCCGCTATGGCGGGTAATGTGGGTGTACAATCAAGTGCTATCGTAGTTCAAGGTCTAGCTAATAACTCGTTAACAGGCAGTCTTTGGAATCGTTTGTTAAAAGAATTTTCCTTAAGCTTATTAAACGGATCTTTATTGTCCTTAATATTGATTTTAGGAAGTCATTTTTTATTAGGCTTCGAATTAATGATAGGCATTACCGTTTCTATCGCCTTATTAACCGTAATTATTTTTGCATCGTTAATTGGCACTTTTATTCCTATTATTTTAGATAAATATGGCGTTGATCCGGCTTTAGCAACAGGACCATTTATTACTACAAGTAATGATATTTTAGGAATCTTAATTTACTTCACTATTGCTAAAGCTATTTTAGGATTTTAAGAAGCACTTGGTTCGTATACATTCGACTTATTGTCGCGCTTTCCACTTTATTTTATTGCGGCTATATCCATCCCAAAGCAATAAAGATGCCATTTCAATCGCGGCTATACTTCACATATAAAAGTGCTAAGCCGTTGAATTATTTTTGATACATCTAAAGTACGCTTTACAACAAGGAGAGTTGTTTTTATATAAGTATATTGATCTATTTTACACCTTGTAGGAACTAGTATCTAAAACAACTATACTTTTTAATATGTACAAAAAAAAGACCTTGCTATACAACAAGGCCTTTATATATTGAATGAATTATAATATCTTAGTGATGTAATTCTTCTTCTCCGTCTTTCATTGGAACATTTTGAGGAACAAAATCATCATCATGACCTGGTTTGCTATAGTCATATGCCCAACGGTGTACTTCAGGTAATTCGCCTGGCCAGTTTCCGTGCATGTGTTCTACAGGAGCAGTCCATTCAAGTGTATTCGATTTCCATGGATTTTGTACAGCTTTCTTACCATAGAACATGCTATAGAAGAAATTCCAGAAAAATACCAATTGGAATGCAGAACCTACTATAGCAAATCCAGTAATTAATACATTCACATCTGCTAATTCATCAAATAACGGGAAGGCAGAATTTGTATAATATCTTCTTGGTAAACCAGCCATTCCTATAAAGTGCATTGGGAAGAAAACACCATACGCACAAACAGCCGTTACCCAGAAATGTATATAACCTTGTGTTTTATTCATCATTCTACCAAACATTCTTGGGAACCAATGGTACACTCCAGCAAAGAAACCATATAATGCAGAAATACCCATTACTAAGTGGAAGTGAGCAACCACAAAGTACGTATCGTGTACATTAATATCAAGTGTACTGTCTCCTAAAATAATTCCTGTTAATCCTCCTGTAATGAAAGTAGAAACTAAACCAATTGAAAACAACATAGCTGGATTTAATTGTAAGTTACCTTTCCACAAGGTGGTGATATAGTTAAATGCTTTTACAGCAGAAGGAATTGCAATTAATAAGGTTGTGAAAGTAAATACAGAACCTAAAAATGGATTCATACCTGAAACGAACATGTGGTGACCCCATACAATCGTTGATAAGAATGCAATAGCAATGATAGAAGTTACCATAGCTCTATAACCAAAGATTGGTTTTCTTGCATTTGTAGCAATAATTTCTGAAGTAATACCTAATGCAGGTAATAATACGATATATACTTCAGGGTGTCCTAAGAACCAGAATAAATGTTCAAATAATACTGGTGATCCTCCTTGATAATGTAAAACTTCTCCTTTAATAAAGATATCTGATAAATAGAATGATGTACCAAAACTTCTATCAAAAATCAATAATAAAGCAGCGGACAATAATACAGGGAATGAAATAACTCCAATAATAGCTGTAACGAAGAATGCCCAAACTGTTAATGGCAATCTTGTCATAGTCATTCCTTTTGTTCTTAAGTTAATAACTGTAACAATATAATTTAATGATCCCATTAATGAAGAAGCAATAAATATAGCCATAGATACTAACCATAACGTCATACCCAAACCTGAGCCTGGAATAGCTTCTGGTAAAGCAGATAATGGTGGATAAATTGTCCAACCCGCAGAGGCAGGTCCTGATTCTACAAATAATGAAATAATCATGATAACACAAGACACAAAAAACATCCAATAAGACAACATGTTCATGAATCCTGATGCCATGTCTCTTGCGCCTACTTGCAATGGAATTAACAAGTTACTAAATGTACCTGATAATCCTGCTGTTAATACAAAGAATACCATTATGGTACCATGAATCGTAACTAATGCTAAATAAATATCATTACGCATTACACCTCCTGGTGCTAATTTTTCACCTAAAAATATTTTAAATACCTCAAATGATTCCTCTGGCCATGCAATTTGCATACGGAAGAATAACGATAAAACTATCCCTACTATCCCCATTAACAAACCAGAGATTAGGTATTGCTTAGCAATCATTTTATGGTCAATACTAAAAATATATTTAGTAATGAATGTTTCTTTATGATGACCGTGATCGTGTGACATACTATTTATATTTATTTAAATCTAAATTTTATTATTTAATAACTTGAGCCATTGTTTTTGTAGTATCTACTACTACTCCCGTTGCTGGTGCTGCAGGATCTACTTTAGGAGCAGATGCTTCTTTAACAGCTGTAGCGATTGTTTTTTGTTCTTTTAACCATTTTTTGTAATCTGCTTCAGACTCAACAATAATTTTAATTTGCATATTGTAGTGTGAAGCCCCACAAATTTTATTACATAATAATAAGTAATCAAATGTGTATGGTTCTAAAGCGGGTAATCCTTTTGCAACAAGTTCTGCGCTTTTTTTAGTTCTAATTTTATTGATTCCTGCTACTTTTTCAACAATCTTTGGATCGTTTCTCATGTCCTCAGTAGTAACCGTTGGCGTGAATGCAAATTCAGTAACCATTCCTGGCACACAATTCATTTGTGCTCTGAAGTGAGGCATATAAGCAGAGTGTAACACGTCTTGTGAACGCATTTTAAAATGCACTTTTTTACCCACAGGTAAATGTAATTCAGTAACAACTTTATCATCTTGAGCAGCAGGATCTGCCATATCAACACCTAAAGTATTTACATCTTTAATATACCTAACATTAGCCTTACCTAAAGTGTTATCTTCTCCTGAATAACGAGCTTCCCAAGAGAACTGTTTAGCGTATAATTCAATATTTATTACTTCTTCGCCTTCTTCAACATTCATTATATTGTTCCAAGTATACAATCCATAAAGAATTAAACCTGCTAAAACAATTACAGGAATAATAGTCCAAATAGCTTCTAACTTGTTGTTGTCAGCAAAATACAATGCTTTTTGACCTTCTTTTCCTCTGTATTTAAATGCAAAATAATGCAATAAAAACTGTGTAAACGTTTGCACAATAAAGATAATAACCATTGATATATACATCAAATTATCATAATCTGTACCGTGTTCTGACGCTGGTGTACCTAAAACAAATCTTCCCCACTTAACTAGAGAATAAATCGTAAAAATGTAGATAAAACCAACAAATGCAAACATTAAATATCCATTAACATTATTGTCTTTGTCTGTTGCAACTTCTGAATTTTCAGCAGCTGCTTTTTCTTGTGTTAGACTAAATATTTTAGATAATTGCCAAATCGCAACTCCTAATAAAACTACAATTATAAGTATCAATAAACTGTTCATTTGTTTATTACTTTAAAATATTAATAATGAAAATGTTTGCTTTCCTCGATATATGGATTTCCTTCTGAAACAAGAGGTGCTTTGGTAAGTGCAGTAAATACCACAAATATAAACAACCCTAAGAAGAACATTACTGAGCTGATTTCAGACACACCAATAAACCATTGATCACCTACTGTTGCAGGCATAATCATGTTATAGAAATCTAAATAGTGACCTGCTAAAATTACAACCCCAGCCATTACAATAACCCAAGTTAATCGCTTGAAATCAGCATTCATTAAAATTAATAATGGGAATAAGAAATTCATAGCTACCATGCCGAAGAAAGGTAAGTTATAATGTTCAATTCTTGTGATGAAATAAGTAACTTCCTCTGGTATATCTGAATACCAAATCAACATAAATTGTGAGAACCATAAATAGGTCCAGAAAATACTAATTCCAAACATAAATTTAGCTAAATCATGTATGTGACTTTTATTTACTTGTTCTAATAAACCTTTTGATTTAAGATATAACGTAATTAATGTAATTACCGTAATACCACTTACAAAAAAGCTAGCAAACACATACCATCCAAACAATGTACTATACCAGTGTGGATCTACTGACATAATCCAATCCCATGACATAATAGATTCTGAAACAATAAAGAAAACTAAGAAAGCCGCTGCAGCTTTGTAATTTTTCTTAAAGAAGCTTAAATCTTTTGTTTGATCTAAAGCAATTGAATTTTTTCTAGAAATATATCTATAAAGATTCCAACCCGCTAAAAAGATTACAGCTCTTATTAAGAAGAATGGAATATTTAAAAACCCTGATTTTCCTTGAATTAAATGATCTTCTTTAACAACATCTGCGTCCATCCATACAAACATATGATTGTAACCAAAATGCAGTGAAGCTAATACCAATAAAATAATAAAAATAATTGAACCAGGTAATAAATAACTAGAAACACTTTCCATTACTCTAAATACTATTGGAGACCACCCCGCTTGAGCTGCCCATTGAATAGCATAAAATGCCAATGCGCCAACAGCAATTAACATGAAGAAAATACAAGCAACATATAATGCTGACCAAGGCTTGTTTTGCAATTGGTGTTTCACATGAGCAATATGCTCTTTGTGCTCCGCATCATGGTCTACATGTATTTCTTTTGCTTTAGTAACTACCACGTCGCTATCATGATGATCTGCAACTGGAAGTACTGCAACAGCTGTAGAATCATGAGAAACTTCTGTAGAATCAGCTACTTGAGCTATTTCATGATGCATTGAATCTTTTTCTTCATGAGCAGTTACTTCATGTGTCGTAGCATGTTCTTGTGAATGAGAAGCAGATGCCGTAGCATGAGATTCATGATGTGCACCACCGTGGTGTGCTTCTTGCTCTTTTAATATATTTTCAATATCTTCATCTGTTTTAGGCGTAGTAAAGAAACCATAACCGATTCCTAAAATACCTACAACCATCAGGATAAATGAAAACGTTTTTAATCTACTTGAAAACTGGTACATATCTATTATTTTCAAAAATGTATTACTATTTTAATTCTGCTTTAAGTTTCAACACATAGTCTGCCACTTGCCATCTTTCTTCTTTTGATAATTGATTAGCATGCGAACCCATAGAATTGATTCCGTATGTAACTACGTGAAAGATACTTCCTTCAGTAATTTCTCTATCTTTATAATTAGGAACTCCGGCAAATTTTTCTCTTTTTGCTAAATTACCTTTACCATCACCTGCTTCACCGTGACAAATAGCACAGTAAATATTGAATAATTCTTTTCCTTTTTCTTCATTTTTTTGCTCAGCTGTTAATGGCGATTTTAATGAAGCTTTTGCTAAAGCATATCCTTCTGGAGTATTAGGAATTTCATAAGGTGTAAAACCTCTTTTAATTGTTCCTTCTGCTGGAATTAAACCTTCTTTGCCTCCCGGAAAAATAGCATGTTCTGAATATGTTTCATAAGAAACCGGCTCATACATATTAGGGAAGAACTGATAGTTTGGTTTTGATTTGTCAAAACATGATGTGCTTAATAAAGCTACACCAGCTAATACAATACTATTTAAAACTTTTCTCATCACTCCTCTATTTTTCAATTACTTTTACTTCGATAGCTCCTGTATTTTGGAAAAAAGAAACTAATTCTTCTTCATTACCGTGTACACCAACTTCCATTAAAAAATGATCATCAGTTGTTCTTACATCTGGATTCTCTGCTTTTTTAAATGGCCATAATTTACTTCTCATGTAAAATGTAATTACCATTAAATGGGCTGCAAAAAACACTGTACCTTCAAACATTACTGGAACAAAAGCAGGCATATTTTGGTAAAATGCAAAACTTGGTTTTCCTCCAATATCTTGTGGCCAATCTAAAATCATTACATAGTTTAATAAATTTGCATAAATAATTAAACCTGTTATTCCATATAAAAAGGCACATATTGCTAATCTAGTAGAAGCTAAACCCATTGCTTTGTCTAGTCCATGTACTGGAAATGGTGTATATACTTCTTCAATGTGATGATGAGCTGCTTTCGTTTTCTTAACTGCATCTAACAAAACATCATCGTCATTATATATCGCGTGTATAACTTTATTACTCATAATCTTAAATATTAATGATGATCGTGACCTGGTTTACTATCTCCTCTTTCTCTCTTGAAATTATCTCCAGAAGACTTTAAGATTGTTTTTACTTCTGCTTGAGCAATTACAGGGAAACTTCTAGAATATAATAAGAATAATACAAAGAAGAAACCAATTGTTCCAATGTAGATTCCAGCATCAACAAATGTTGGTTGGAACATCGTCCAAGAAGATGGTAAATAATCTCTATGTAAAGAGGTAACAATGATTACAAATCGTTCAAACCACATTCCTATATTTACCACAATAGAAATAATGAATGAAAATGCAATACTTGTTCTTAATTTTTTAGACCACATGAACTGAGGTGAGAATACGTTACAAGTCATCATTAACCAATATGACCACCAGTAAGGCCCTGTAGCTCTATTCAAGAAAGCATATTGTTCATACTCTACTCCTGAATACCAAGCTACAAATAACTCAGTAATATATGCACAACCTACTATTGAACCTGTAATCATGATTACAATATTCATTAATTCGATATGTTGAACCGTAATATAATCTTCTAAATTAGACACTTTTCTCATGATGATTAACAAGGTGTTTACCATAGCAAATCCTGAGAAAATAGCTCCAGCTACGAAATATGGAGGCAAAATTGTAGTATGCCAACCCGGGATAACTGAAGTTGCGAAGTCAAATGATACAATAGTGTGAACAGAAAGTACAAGTGGCGTAGCTAAACCTGCTAACACTAATGAAACTTCTTCAAAACGTTGCCAATCTTTAGCTCTGCCACTCCATCCAAAAGAAAGGATAGAATATACTCTCTTAGTAAATGGAGTAACGGCTCTATCTCTTAACATTGCAAAATCTGGTAATAAACCTGTCCACCAGAAAACCAATGAAACAGATAAATAAGTAGAAATTGCAAATACGTCCCATAATAATGGTGAGTTAAAGTTTACCCATAATGATCCAAATTGATTTGGAATTGGTAATACCCAATACCCTAACCATGGACGTCCCATGTGAATAATTGGGAATAAACCCGCTTGTACTACTGAGAAAATAGTCATGGCTTCAGCAGAACGGTTAATAGCCATTCTCCATTTTTGACGGAATAATAATAATACCGCTGAGATAAGTGTTCCGGCGTGACCAATACCAACCCACCAAACGAAGTTAGTAATATCCCAAGCCCAACCAATTGTTTTATTTAATCCCCATGTTCCAATTCCGGTAGAAATGGTATAAACCATACATCCTAATCCCCAAAGGAATGCAGCTAATGCAATAGTAAATACTGTCCACCATAGTTTATTAGCTCTTCCTTCTACAGGTCTAGCAACATCAACTGTTATATCGTGATAACTTTTATCACCAATAACAAGAGGCTTTCTAATGGGTGCTTCGTAATGAGACATAATCCTTTATATTGTATTTCTGTTATTAAATTTCTTTATCGTTTCTTACTTTCACGTGGTAGAACACATTTGGTTTTGTTCCAATATGCTCTAACAAATGATATGATCTATCAGATTCAGCTAATTTTGCCACATCAGAAGTAGCATCATTAACGTCCCCAAAAATCATAGCTCCTGATGTACATGCTGCAGAACATGCTGTTGCAAATTCATTAGTTTCAACTGCTCTACCTTCTTTTTTAGCTTTCAAGATGGTTGCTTGAGTCATTTGAATACACATAGAACATTTTTCCATTACCCCACGAGAACGTACATTCACATCTGGATTTAACACCATACGACCTAAATCGTCATTCATGTGGTAATTAAATTCATCATTCTTATTGTATAAGAACCAGTTAAAACGACGTACTTTATATGGACAGTTGTTAGCGCAATAACGTGTTCCAACACATCTGTTGTAAGCCATATGATTTTGACCTTGACGAGAGTGTGATGTAGCTGCTACTGGACAAACTGTTTCACATGGTGCATGATTACAATGTTGACACATTACAGGTTGGAAAGCAACTTGTGGATTTTCTGAAGGATCTTCCATACTTGTGAAAGTAGAAATAGAGCTCATTAATCCGTCTGCTGATTCTTTTTTATCAATATCACCTGCAAAAGTTTCCTCTGAAGAATAATATCTATCAATACGTAACCAATGCATATCACGGCTTCTTCTAACTTCAGATTTACCAACAACTGGTACATTATTTTCAGCATGACATGCAATTACACACGCCCCACATCCTGTACAAGCATTTAAATCTATTGATAAATTAAAATGGTGCCCTGTTGAACGATCAAAAGAAGTCCATAAATCAACCTTAGATGCAGGCGTTTCTTTATGATCTAATGAAACAACTGGTTTTGGGTTATATAATTCAACCTCACCCGAGTCATTTGCTTTATTGAATACAGATAAAGTAGTATCCTTGATGATATCTCCTCTACCCATTAATGTTTTTTGTAATTGAACACAAGCAAATTCGTGTTCTCCATCTGCCAAAGTAACTGTTGCAGATTGATTTGCATTACAATTAGCATATACTGTGTAAGCATTAACACCTACTTGCATTTCTTCTTTTAATGCTTCTTTTTTACCATATCCTAAAGATAAACCGATAGTCCCTACAGCTTGACCTGGTTGAATAACTACTGGCACTTTTTCCAAAGTAGCGTTTCCTACTTTTATTGAAGTATAACTTCCGTTTAGTCCTCCATTTGCAACATTCCAGTTTTTCAACCCTAACTTTTCAGCATCAGCCTTAGAAACAGTAACATAGTTATCCCAAGATACTCTTGTAATAGGATCTGGAAACTCTTGTAACCATGGGTTATTAGCTTGCTGCCCATCACCCATGCCTACTTTAGTATATAATACTAAATCTAAACCTGTTGATTTTGCATTTGCTAATTTAGTAGCCGAAGCAGCATAATTTGCGCCTTGTGTAGCTACTGAACCTGCACCAAGAACAGTGAAACCATCATGTACTGCTTGATTCCATGATTTTCCTCCTAATAACGCTGGAGCAAATCCTTTTAAGAAATCATAATACGTTGTTGGATTATCTGTCCAAGTTAATAATGCTTCTTGGAATTGTTTTGTATCAAATAAAGGTCTGATGGTTGGTTGCATCAAACTATAATTAGAACGTGTTATCATAACATCGCCCCAAGATTCTAAATAATGTGTAGCAGCAGCAGCTATTGTTGAAATTTTAGCTGTTTCGTCCTCTTTAGTAGAAAACGCAACTGATACTTTTACTTTACCTAATCCTGCAACAAACTCTTTTGCATTTGGTAAAGTATATACTGGATTTACACCACTCATAATTAATATATGAACTTTACCAGCATTCATATCTGCTACTAACTGATTCACAGCTTTTGCATCTCCTTTTCTAACTAATTTAGCATCTGTTGGATTAAATGCTTGTGATTGCAATGCATTGTTAATGGCTAAAACCAATAATTGAGCATCTAAATCATCTAAGCCTGTTACCACAACTCCTTTAGAAGCAGAAGCTTTTAGTTGTTGAGCTGCTTTTTCAACATCAGCATCATATTTTGCTAATTTTCCAACAGCTACATTTGAACCTGTAACCGCATTGTATAATTTTACTAAAGCTTTCTTTTGGTCTGCAATAGTTAATGGAATTCTTTTATCAGCACTTGCACCCGCTAAAGACATATTTGCCTCAATTTGGATGTGCTTAGACATTTTCCCGTTTTTAGGAACACGTCCTTTTGCATAGCCTGCATCAAAACCTCCTCCTTGCCAATCTCCTAAGAAATCTGCACCTACAGATACAATTGTATCAGCTTTTGAGAAATCATAATTAGCTAATGCTCTGAAACCATATACTGTTTGAAAGGCATCTAAAGCATTTGTTTCAGAAACCGCATCATACACTACATGTTTTGCATTTGTATATTTTGCCGTTAAATCACCAATTAATTTATCAGTTGAAGGACTTGACATCGTATTGGTTAAAACCACAACAGCTCCACCATTCGCTTTTGCTTCTGATAAACTTGCTTTTACTTTAGTATGAACTTCATTCCAAGATGATTCTTTTCCTGCAATTTTTGGACCTTTAAGTCTTAAATTGTCATATAAAGACAATACGGAAGCATGCACTCTTGCATTTGCTCCAGAAACCGCACCTTGTAATTTGTTATTCTCTACTTTTATTGGACGACCTTCACGTGTTTTGATTAAAATATTTGCAAAATCAAACCCATCAGCAATAGTTGTAGCATAATAATCTGCTACACCAGGGATAATTTCTTCTGGTTGAACTACATAAGGAATTGATTTAATTACAGGTCCTTCACAAGCAGCTAATGAAGCAGCAGCTGTACTGAATCCTACATATTTTAAAAAGTCACGACGTGAAGTAGATGAATTGGTTAGATTCTCTTTATCACCTAAAAATTCATCAACTGGAATTTGTTCAACAAATTCGTTGTTTTTTAGCGTCTCAACAATAGAACTGTTTTCATTTAGTTCTTCAACACTTTTCCAGTATTTTTTGTTTGATGCCATTGTATATAGATATTAGCTTCTTAAATTAATATTAATAGTGACATTTACCACATTCCAAACCACCCATGTCAGCAGCAGTTAACTTAGATTTGCCATATTTCTTCGACAATTCTGCGTGGATTTTTTCGTAATAACCATTCTCTTCAACTTTCACATTTGTTTCTCTGTGACAGTTAATACACCAACCCATAGTTAACGGTTGATCTTGTTTCATGATTTCGAAAGTTTCTACTTTACCGTGACATTTTTGACATTCAATACCACCAACAGTTACGTGTTGTGAGTGATTGAAATAAACAAAGTCTGGTAAATTATGAATTCTAACCCATTTTACTGGTTTCGTTTTTCCTGTATATTTTTGTGTAGCTGGATCCCAACCTACAGCATCATATAATTTTTTGATTTCGCCAGTATAGAATTCTTTTGAATAATCAACATAAGTCGAATCTTTATCTCCTTGGAATTCAGAGATGTTTTTATGGCAATTCATACACACATTTAATGAAGGAATACCTGCGTTTTTAGAAACTCTTGCAGAAGAGTGGCAGTACTTACAATCAATACCGTTATCTCCAGCATGAATTTTATGTGAATAATGAATTGGCTGAATTGGCTCATAGCCTTGGTCTACACCTATTTGCATGAAATAACCATACATATAGTAAGCAGAAACCAATAAGAATAAAATAGCAGACACTAAAACCAAGAATTGATTTTGAGCAAATGCTTTCCATAATGGTAGTGATTTTGGTTTTTCTTCAAACTCAATACCTTTAGCAGCTATTACATTTCTTAATAATTTATTAACCGTAATTAACATGAAGATTAAAACTGCTAGCACTAAAACTAATGCCCCTAAGATAACTGTATTTGAAAAACCTCCATCTGTTTCGCTTCCGCCAACCTCTGTCCCTGGAGTTTTTGCAACAGCAGGCTCCTCTTTCGGTTGCATAGTGTACGCGATAATATTATCAATATCAGCATTTGACAATTGAGGAAAAGCCGTCATGGCTACTTTGTTGAATTCTTCATAAACCTTAACAGCTTTTGCATCTCCAGATTTAATCAAATCAGCACTATTATGAATCCATTTGTACAACCATTCTTTGTCATACTTGTCACCAACACCTCGCAAGGCAGGACCAGTCATTTTTTGATCTAACTTATGACAAGCCGCACAATTGGTATTAAACAATTCTTTTCCTTTTGCAGGATCTCCGGCTCCAGCTGCTGGAGCTGCTGTTGCATCCGGAGCAGGTGCCGGAGCAGCTGCTGGTTCTTGTGCACTTACAGCAAAAGCGAACACAAATGTTAACGCTAACGAGAAGAAAGTTTTTGAAAACGATTTAGGGTTACCCACCTTTTTCATATTAAAATTGATTACTAACTAATTTGGTATGATTTTCGCAATTCAAACGACTGCATTCATTTAATCACACTTTTTTTAAAACTCGGACAAAAATACAACATTAGAATAATTATCAAAACCTTAAATTTATCTTAAAATGTAATTTATTTTAATTCTAAATAAGAATAAATCATTTATTTTAAAACTTAATTATATTTTTGTAGCAAATAGCATTCATTATGAAGACATTAAAAAATAACGTTCAATTTTTACTCGTTTTAACAACTATACTAATTTGGCAAAATATTTTTTCTATGAAGCGTTTATTTTCGTTTCAACAAGACCCAAAAGTAGAACAATTATTAGCCGAAAAACGAAAAGCAAATGCTGCTATAACGATAAATGATAAATATAAAATTCAAATTTTCTTTGGCTCTATTGAAGACTCTAAAAAAAATCTAACACAATTCAAAAAGGAGTTTAAAGACACTGATGGCACTATTGTTTTTAGTAACCCCTCCTATAAAGTTTGGGTGGGAAGTTATAAATCAAAAATAGAGGCGGAAAAAGCGTTAATTGGCATAAAAAAGAAATTTCCTTCAGCTTTATTAATTAACCCAAATAAAAAGTAATTCCTATTTTACTTCACGTAAATCTTACCCTATGACTAAAAATTATTTTTTGACAATTTTGCTTACATTTTTTTGTTTACAATTCTCTTTTTCTCAAAAATCTAAAGACAGTATTAAAATTCAAAATATTGAAGAGATAAAAATCAACTCTACAAAAATTAGCATTAACAAACAGCAACATCCATCGCAAATTGAAGTTATTTCTAAAGCTAAAATTGAATTTCAAAATTTTCAAACTACAGCGGACGCATTAGGAAATTCAGGTGCTTTATTTATTCAAAAATCACAACAAGGCGGTGGAAGCCCTGTAATTAGAGGGTTTGAATCGAGTAGAGTTTTATTACTTGTTGACGGCATTAGAATGAACAATCTTATTTTTAGAGCAGGTCATTTACAAAATGTCATTACTGTTGACGAAAATTTTCTTGAAAATATTCTTATTCAATACGGCCCAACCTCAACTTTATATGGTAGCGATGCTTTAGGTGGTTCGGTAAATATGTTGACAAAAAACACGCTTTTCAATACTAATCTATCAGGTTCAATTAGTTCGAGATTTTCTTCTGCAAATACAGAAAAATCATCTTATTTTGACTTAGGATATGGCGGAAAAAACTGGACTTCATTTACTGCTTTTTCATTCAATGATTTTGGCGACATAAAAATGGGTAAAAAGAAAAACCAACATGGCGATTTTTTTGGCGAAAGACCATACTATGTCTCAACAATTAATGGAGTCGATACTATCATTACAAATGACAATAAATATATTCAAGTAAATTCTGGCTATAAACAATATAATTTCATGCAAAAATTGAATTATAAAACAGCTGCTGGATTTTTGCATACCTTAAATTTTCAATATTCAACAAGTTCAAACATTCCAAGATATGACAGGCTAACTGATCCTTCCTCTTCTACTGTTCTAAAAAGTGCCGAATGGTATTATGGGCCTCAAAAAAGAGTACTAGGAATTTATAGTATTGAAAAAGAAAACGTATTTACAAATACTGATATGAAAATTGATTTGAGTTATCAAAATGTGAAAGAAAGCAGAGTGAACAGAAATTTTGGGAACTATAACTTGCAAAACAGAATTGAAAAAGTAGCTGTATATTCTTTAGCCACAAATTTTGAAACTAAATTAAAAAACGGGAATTTATATTATGGTCTAGAAACTTATTATGACAATTTAAAATCAACGGCCTTTAAAAACAATATTAACACAGGAACTGAAACCTCTTTAGATACCAGATATCCAAATGGGAAAAACCATATGATGCGTTCAGATATCTATTTTTCTTATACGTCAAAAAGATACCAAAAAACCAACTGGAGTGCTGGAGCGCGTCTAGGTTATACAAGTTTAAAAAGCACAATTTCAGATAATACTTTTTTCCCCTTACCTTTTTCGGAAATAAAACAAAACAATATTACCTATAGCGGAAATGTAGGGCTTGTGCATAATGCATCTAAAAATATTATATTAAAAACAAATTTAAGCTCTGGTTTTAGAGTACCAAATATTGATGATTTAGCAAAAATATTTGAATCTGGTGGTGGAAAAATAATTGTGCCTAATAACAATTTAGCTCCAGAAAAAACAATTACAACTGATTTAGGATTTGTACTAAAAACAGAATCGAATCGCCACTTACTTGAAGGTACTTATTTTTATACAAAAATGTATGACGCCATTGTAACTGATAAATTTACCTATGAAGGCAATAATGCAATCATTTATAACAATACTTTAAGTGAAGTATATGCAAATCAAAACAAAGGAAAAGCCTATGTTACCGGGTTTAACTTAACTTTTAAATCCGCACTAACTTCATCGTTAACATTTGATGGAAGTTATTCGTATACGTTAGGAAGAGTAATAGAAACAACAAATAGACCTTTGGACCATATTCCGCCTTATTTTGGCCGAATTGGTTTAAATTATTCTCGCGAATGGGGAATGGTAGAAGCCTATCTCCTATTTAATGGTAAAAAAGAAATCGCAGATTACAGCACTAGTGGAGAAGACAATCCTCAATATGCTCCTTCTACTGGTATGCCGGCATGGGAAACCTATAATATAAAAGCATCTTCAAAAGAAATTTATGGCTTTAAATTTTATGCAGGGGTCGAAAATATTTTAGATACGCAATACCGCACATTCGCTTCTGGTATTAATGCCCCTGGAAGAAACATATATGGTGGAGCAAAATATAGTTTTTAAACATCCTATATGAAAACAAAATGCGTTCTGATTTATATTCAGAACGCATTTTTTTATGATGTTAATTGCATTAATATTTTCCACTTAATAATTCTCCTCCAATAGGTGATTTGGCTTCAATTCCTATTTTTTTCATCATTTCATACGTAGTACAAACCGCTGCTGATGTTACTGGAATTCCAGATTCGGCTTGAATTAAATCGATAGCTTCTAACGATGGCATTTGCACACAAGCTGAAGCAACTAAAACATCTACATCTGTCAAATCCAATTGCTTGTAGATTTCCAATAAATTCATTGGGTTTTGAGCGGCTACTTCCAAATTATCTGGAATTTCTAAAGCAATACTTTGTTTTACTTTGATACCTTGATTTTCGATATAATCCACCACCATATCGGTTAATGGTCGCATATAGGGCGTAATAATCGAAATTTGTTTCGCACCCAAAACCTTTAATCCGTTAATTAATGCACCTGCAGAAGTTACAATAGGTGTTGGAAAATCATTAGCCACAGTTTCTTGGTGTAAATTTACTTCCGACACACAATGATAACCGCGTCCCATACTCATAATCGCTACCAAACAGGCATAACCCATCACATCTACGTGAGCATCTGACAATTCTTGCGCACATTTTAAACTCATCGCGTCCATGGCTTCCAATTCTTCTTTGGTTACTTTTTTCATACGCATTCTACTGCTATGAAAGGTAAAGCGTTCTGGTAAAATGGTTTCTCGTGAACGAAAAATGGCTGGTATTTCGGTTTCCATCGTTACATTCGATGATGGAACTATTTGTCCTATTTTGTATTTCATTTTAATGTTTATTTAACGCAAAGACGCTAAGGTTTTCGCAAGGTTCGCAAAGTATTATAAATTCATTGATTTCAAATTCATATCTTGTCTATAACATTTGATATTTAAATCTTTATTTTTAAAATTATAATTATCAATATTACTAAATTCAATAATCATACCTCCACCATAAATTAAATAAGTTTCATTATTTTTAAATGATTTTTCTAAATCACTAATATTTCGAAGAATACGTTTTAATGACTTACCTGAATCTTCATTCTCTATTAAAGAATTATTATTCATATTAATTATTTTATAATGTTTTCTTAATTCATTTTTACTAACAATAAAATCCCATTGTAAAACATTTAAAAAAGTCTCATTATAAATTTTCCAAAAATTCATTTTTTTAAAATTCAATATCTTAATCATATTCAAGAATTCTTTTTTAAAAGTTGAATTTACTTTTGGAATTTGTTTTAAAATAGAATCGTTTTTAAAATCCCAATAGTCTCTGTGTATAGAAGAAAATAAAGGGATTGCGTAATAATGATTTTTTTTATTTTTAAAAACTAAAATTTTATTTTGATCTTCATCACCTTCAAACTCAATTAAATTAATTTCAATGCTATCATTTTCAATTGAAATTTTCCTCATAGAAACTTCTTTGATATTCTTATTTGAAGAGTACACTAAAGTTGGGAATCTTGATTTAATGTCTTTAATTGCATCTTTCGAAGTATTAAAATATTCATAATTTTCATTACAACTAAATAAAAATTGGGATAATAAAATTGATAAGACTAAATTAAAAATAGTTTTTATTTTGAACATATTGTTGAATTAATTTCTTTTTAACTGAATACTTTTATTATATTTCTTTAATCGTATTCACAATTGTTCCAATGCCTTCCACTGTGGCTTCTACCACATCTCCGTCATGCATCCATTCTTGTGGGTCACGACCTGCGCCAACACCTGCTGGAGTTCCGGTTGCAATGATGTCGCCTGCTTCTAAGGTAAATACGATGCTTAAATCTTCAATCAAATCATTGATATTGAAAAGCATAAATCTGGTATTCGAATTTTGTTTTTCAACGCCATTTACTTTTAACGATAAATTCAAATTATGTGGATTTTCAATTTCGTCTTTTGTAACCAAATAAGGGCCCATTGGAGCAAACGTATCTTGCCCTTTAGATACAATCCATTGTCCTTCACGACGACAATCACGAGCAGAAATATCATTAATTACGGTGTAACCAAACACATAATCCATCGCGTTTTCTTTGGCTACATATTTTCCTTTTTTAGAGATAACAACCGCCAATTCACATTCCCAATCCAATTGTGAAGTCAACTTCGTGTTTTTAATGATTTCGGTATTGGTAGCCGTAACCGTTGTCGGTGGTTTTGAAAAGATAATTGGTTTTGTTGGAAGTTTTCCAGTTGTATCTAATGTACGAGCACTTTCAGCTACGTGTTCGGTGTAATTTAACCCAATTCCGATAATGTTTTTTCTTGGTTTTTCGATAGGTGCTAAAATCGTAACTTCGTTCATTTCATAAGCGATTTCTTCGAAGAAATTTTCTGGTGTTTCCGAAATTAATTCGCTTATTTCAGCAATAATTTCAAATCCCATATCAATTAAATCCAACATATCATTAGGTAATGGAAAATTAGAAATTTCGCCAAAATCTTCCATATCAATAACTTGATTGTTATGAATAAAGCCCAAACGTGGCTCGGTATCTTGTGTTTTGTAGGTAAGTAGTTTCATGTTTTTTTATGTTTCAAATTTGCTAAGTTACAATGTAGCAAAGTATTTTATAGATTTTTGAATTTGATATTGTTATTGAACTTGTTGATGTCCATTATTTTCTTCCAATTCTCTTGATTGAAAAAGCCCTAAACTTTCAATTACAGGTAAATCGTTGAATTGAAATAAGCAAGCATCTTCAGTTTCGGATAAATTGTGGTGTTCGTGCCAAGCCCAACTCGGAACACAGAAAATATCTCTTTCCTTCCAATCGAAACGTTGGCCATTGATAATAGAAAATCCTTTTCCTTTCGCACATTGATATACGAACGAACCCGTATGCTTGTGTGCTTTTCCTTTGAAACCTGCTGGTAATAATTGCATCGCGGCTCCCATAGCTTGCATCACATGTCCGCCTGTTAACGGATTAGAATATTGCATAAAAATGCCATCAAACGGATTAACATCATTTACTTTTTGAGCCTCTAATAAAGCAGGATATACATTTTTCCAAGAATATTTGAATAAGGGCGAATAGGGTTTGTCCCACGTTTTGTCAGCTGGAATTAATCCGGCACAACCGTATGTTATTGGTGAATAATTTAGGGGTTTTACTAAAGGCTGTTTACCATCATAAACCGCGTAATCATTAGCTTCCAATGCGTTTACCAACGGAATATCCAATCCATCTTGCCAAATACACGTTTTTCCGCCTTCTTCCACACCGTGTTCGTGCCAAGTGGAATTTGGGGTGATGACAAAATCATTCACTTCCAACATAATTTTATTACCATCTACAACGGTATAGCCTTTTTCGCCTTCCATAATGAAGCGTAATGCCGATGCCTTATGACGGTGCGCCGAAGTGCTTTCGCCTGGACGCGTAACTTGAATTCCAGTGTACAACCAACCCACGGCTGCTGAAACATCTTTACGTTTGTCGTTTACCAAATAAACCACACGACGACCTGCTTGTTCTGGTGTTACTAATTCGGATGATTTTAAAACTAAATCGCGTAAATCATCATATTTCCATAGCATTGGAACAGATGACGAACGCGGTTCCCAAGGTTCGATGTCATTGGCTACTGTCCATAAAGCGCCTGCGCCTAAAGCTTCAAGTTCTTTGTAATAGGCAACTAATTCGGGTGAATCTTGTACTCTTGCACGACCGATTTGGTCATCTGAAAAGTTATTTTCTTCCATTTTGTTTTTTATTTAAATTGATGACTTCGAGTACCTCAGTCAACAATTATTTATCTCTTATTAAAGTCTTCGTGATTATCAATAAATTTAATATTCCGGGTGGGAGCGGTATTTACTCGTAAATCGAAAATATCAAATCGGTTGTAATGTCCTAAAATATCGTGCATTTGTTTCGGTTGAATGCACTTTTCTAAGTCAATTTCAGCATATACTATTCCTTCTTCATCAATTAAAGGTGTACCGATTACTGCTCCGTTAGGACCAATAAATCCAGAGAATGCTGAACTTTTTCTATCTAATAATTCATCTACATTCGGCACATCGGCACGTAAGACGTCTTTGATTTCTTGAGAAACCGTTGAGCACGAAACAATCGTAAATAATTTTCCTTCAAAAGAATGCGCAGCGGCACGAATTTTAATCGCTTCAGCCATATCATAATCGGGTGGCGCTACGGGTAACGAAATATAATTGGCAATATGTATCAATTCGCCTTGCGAAAGTAGTGTAAAACGTGCCAAAGTATTGGTGTTTTCGCCACACGCCAAAGTTCCGATTGGACCTATTTCGGTATCATATACTTTCAACGAAGAACCATCACCAGAAGTCCAAGTCAGTTTTTCTGCCCAAGTTGGCACTAACTTTCTATGTTTTCCGATGATAACGCCTTTATTATCAATGATTAAATTGGTATTGTAAATTTCGCCATAGCTTTTGCCTCGTTCGTTGATTCCCATCACGATATGCATATCATTTTCTTTAGCAGCCAGGCATAATTTCTTGATTTCAGGTCCAGAAATATCCACCGAATTTTTATATAATTCTTCGTACCACTTGCTTCCTTGAACAGGCGTCATAATCCAATTCCAATAGGGATATCCCGAAATGAATACTTCAGGAAAAGCAATTAATTTTGCCTGATTGTTTGCTGCTTCTTTAATAAAAGAAATGGCTTTATCTACCGTTTTTTCTACATTTAGAAATACTGGTGACGTTTGAACGGTAGCTGCTTTAAATTTTTTGAATTCCATAGTTATTTAATTACGAATTGAAAATTACTAATTATGAATTGAAATGAGACTAAATCGTAATTCATAATTGGTAATTCATAATTTTATTCTTCATTTCTTCTGAAAAAGGTTCGGCTTTGATGCCGTTTCTTTCTGGGTTGAACGCTACATTTACTAAGGTAACTTCTCCTTCTAAAACTATAGTATTGCTTTCGTTTTCAAACTCAAATCCACAAATTATTGAAGAGTTTTTTAACTCTTTTACCCAAAGTTTTTTAGTTAAGATCTCACCCAAACGTGCAGCGTTTTTGAATTGAATTTTTAAATCAACTGTTGGAATACCGTTTGTTTCGTGCATTTTTGAAAAAGGTCGATCTAAGGCTTCTTCAAACCAATCTTCCACTAAACCGTTGAGCATTTCTAAAAATCTCGGATAGAAAACTATTCCGGCATAATCTATATGTTGAAAACGAACTTTTTCTTGTTTTATAAATTGCATATTTCTGTTATTTTAAACACTAATTACAAAATTAGTACTAATTATTTTAACTTAAATCGTTGAATTTTTCCTGTTTCAGTTTTTGGCAAACTTGTAACAAAGTTAATTACTCTTGGATATTTATACGGCGCTGCTGTGCTTTTAAACCAATTTTGAATCTGAATTTTTAATGCTTCATCTGCCATTTCTTGTTCTTTTAAAACAATATGCGCACAAACCAACATCCCTCGTTCTTCATCGGGTAAACCCACAACGGCACATTCTAAAATAGCTTTATGTGTTAAAAGTACGGATTCTACTTCAATTGCCGCTATATTATATCCTGAAGAAATAATCATATCATCGCCACGAGCCACAAAATGAAAATACCCTTCTTCATCTTGTCGGAAAATATCACCTGTAATGTTCCAGCCATTTTCAACGTATTCGCGTTGTTTTTCTTCTCGATTCAAATATTTACAACCTGTAATTCCTCGAACCGCCAATCTTCCAGCTTCATTTCTTGGTAATTCGTTGCCTTGTTGGTCAATAATTTTAGCTTCGTAACCTGTGATTGCCTTTCCTGTGGCACCAGGTTTCATATTCTCTTCATTGGATGAAATAAAAATATGCAACATTTCAGTAGCGCCAATTCCATCAATAATTTTTAGTCCTGTAGTATCGTACCAATCTTGCCAAACTTTCAACGGTAACGTTTCACCTGCAGAAACGCATTTTCGTAAACTCGAAATATCGTACTCTTGAATTTTAGTGGTAATCATTCGCCAAGCAGTTGGAGCTGTGAAACAAATCGTAATTTTATAATCTTGAATGGCTTGTAACAACACGTCTGGACTTGGTTTTTCAATTAAAAAAGTGGAAGCACCAAAGTACATCGGAAACAACACCAAACCACCTAAGCCAAAAGTAAAACCAATTGGCGGACTTCCAATAAATATATCATTTTCAGTAGGTTGCAACGAATAATTTGGAAATGCTTCACAAATATTTAGAATATCTTTATGATAATGCGCCGTCATTTTTGGTAAACCTGTGGTACCTGAAGTAAATCCAATTAAAGCTACATCATTTGAATTTGAAGGATAATTGTCAAATATTTTAGGTTTACTTTCTATTAACTTTTCTAAATCAGAATTTCTGTAAAAACATATGTGTTTTAGAAAATCAGAAGTTATTAAATTCATTTCTTCGGCTAAATCGCTATCACAAAAGGCGTGAGAAATTTCAGCACAATCAATAATAGTGGTTATTTCTTTAGCACGTAATAATGGCATGGTTGCTACGACAATTCCGCCTGCTTTTAAAACCGCAAACCAACAAGCTACCATCATTGGGTTATTCGCCGAACGCAACAACACTCGATTTCCCGATTGTAAACCTAAATCTTCGACTAAAACATGTGCAATTTGATTGGCTTTTTCATACAAATCTTGATACGTCCAAGTTTCCTCAAAGGTTCGAATACAAACAGCATTTCCTCTACCTTCTTTGATGTGATTGCCAAGTAATTTTTCTACGCAATTCAATAGTTCAGGTTGTTGGAATTGCGGTAAATCCAAAAAGGTATATTCTGGTTGTAATTCCAGTTTAGGTAAATTTATTTGAGCAAAATTATCCTTCATTATTTATTACTTCTTATTACTTTTCGGTTTCAATGCTTTTTTCATGCCTTCCATTTGTTTTCGCTCTGAAGCTTTTAATGGATACAAATGTGAAATGCCCATTTTATAGGAATTTGGAATATCTGTTGCGCGAAATTGTTCGTACGCTTGCGCATTTCGTACAAAATTAGCATCCAATAATAAAGGTCTTCCAAGTGCTACTAAATCGGCTCTTCCGTTTAAAATAATCGTATTAATTTGGTCTATATCTTGAATGTAACCAGCTGTTATTGTTGGAATATGAACCGTATTTCGAACTGCATCTGAGAAAGGCGTTTGCCACATTCTGCCGGTTTGTGGTTTTTGATGTGACACGGTGTTACCTGTAGAAACATTGATGATATCAGCACCTGCTTTTTTAAACGCTTCTGAAATTACCAAAACATCTTGCTCTGAAATTCCGTTTTCAGCCCAATCGGTTGCAGATATACGAACAGAAATTGGCTTTTCTTTTGGAAATACTTCTCGAATGGCTGTAAAAACTTCTATTGGATATTTTAATCGCTTTTCAACGCTTCCACCAAACTCATCGGTGCGAATATTAGTCAATGGAGATAAGAAAGAGGCCAATAAAAATCCGTGATGCGCTTGTAATTCAATCATATCAAAACCAGCTTCGTTAGCATTTTTAGCAGCTTTTACAAATTGATTTTTAACCAATTGCATATCTTCCAACGTCATTTCTTTTGGACAATCCGAATTTTCATTAAACGGAATAGCAGAAGCCGAAAGCAACTCCCATTTATTACCCTGAAATTGGTCTTCCCAAGGAATTTTTGAACAGCCTTTTCTTCCTGAATGCCCCAATTGAATTCCGATTTTGGTTTGGGTATATTGGTGAATAAAATCAGTAATTCGTTTCCAAGCGTTTACTTGATTTTCGGTGTAAATTCCAGCGCATCCTTCAGTAATTCTTCCAGTATCAGAAACAGCGGTCATTTCGGTAAAAATTAATCCTAAACCACCTACAGCTCTAGATGTATAATGCTGAAAATGCCAATCATTTACCAATCCGTTTTCGGCTACATATTGCCCCATTGACGACATTACAATACGATTTTGTAATTCTAAATTTCGTAATTTGAAAGTCGTAAAGGCAGGAGATTCTGAAACAAGTTCAGAATGACAATTATCGGTAAATTCATTTAAAACCTTATCTGTAAATGAACTATCTCTTAAGCGTAAGTTTTCATACGTTACTTTTTTAGAACGCGTCATACAACCAAAAGCAAATTGCTGAAATGTATGTTGCATGTGACGATCCATATTTTCAAACCAATCCAATGAAACGATGGCGGCATACTGAATCATTTCAACCGTATTTCTTCGGGTTTTATCGTACTGTGCAAAAGCGGCTTGAACATTAGTTGGATGAGCAATAACCGCATCTGATAATCCAATAGCACTATCCATCGCTAATTTTGTTCCTGAACCAATAGAATAATGGGCTGTAGCTTTGGCATCACCTAATAAAACAATGTTATTATGGTACCAATTTTCATTCGTTACATGCGGAAACTGGCGCCAGTGTGATTTATTTGAAATTAGTGGGTGACCATCTAATTCATCTTTGAAGATTTCGGCAATTTTTGCCATCGTATCGGCTTCATTGGTTACTTCAAAACCGTGTTTTTGCCAAGTTTCATCGCTACATTCAAAAATCCAAGTACTCATACCTTCTTCGTATTGATACGAATGCGCCACAATGGTTCCATGAGGCGTACTTCTGAAAAAATAAGTAAAAGCATCTAACGGTTTTGTAGAACCTAACCATACAAATCGGTTTTTCTTTAACTCGATTTTTGTTCCAAATTCTTGTTGATATTGTGTACGAATAGCACTTCCAATTCCGTCTGTTGCCAGAATAATATCAGAGTCTGCAAATTGAGACAAATCCTCTACGTTTTGTTCGAAATGCAAGTTTACACCTTCTTCCACACAACGTTGTTGAAGTAATTGCAAAAGGGTTTTTCTTGAACAACCGCAAAAACCATTTCCTGCAATAGTTACGGATTCGCCATCTCTCGCAATTATAATATCATCCCAGTAGGCAAATTTACTTCGTATTAATTCATACGATTTCATATCGCGTTTTAGAAATTCGCCCAAGGTTTCATCTGAAAACACTACACCGAAACCAAAACTATCATCGGGCTTATTACGTTCGTAAATGTCAATTTGGCAATGCGGCATTGCTTTCTTGGTTAATATCGAAAAGTAAAGTCCGCCTGGACCACCACCTATAACTGTTATTTTCATATTTTAATGGATAATTAACAATGGATAATTGATAATTAAATTATCTTTTAATAGAGAATATTTCTCCTAATTTACTGTAATTAGAACCTGCTAAACGCGCGACAGGTTTGTATTTTTCTACATTTATTTTATGATTTTCCATCAAAATTGAATCGTCAATATGCATCGTAATTATTTTTCCAATGATAATACACGCGCCCCCATTTTGATGCTTTTCGATAAAATAATGATGTACCATTTCGCATTCAAAATGCACCAAACTTTCTTTTACTCGTTTTGGTTTGATGTAAACGGATTCTATTGGTGTTACGTTTGCCAATTCAAATTCATTTACATCAGCTGCTACAGATTGCGAAGTAGTATTCATTTGTTCAACCACATCTTCCGTAACTAAATTGACTACAAATTGCTGATTGGCAAGAATATTATTCAACGTGTCTTTATTTTTATTTCCTGTTCGAACCGTTGAAAACATAATATGAGGCGGGTCTTCGCTAACGACATTAAAAAACGAAAACGGAGCTAAATTATCAATTCCATTTTCATCGATTGTGGCTACCCAAGCGATAGGTCTTGGAATGACTGTTCCTGTCAATAATTTATATAAAGCCGAAGATTCGGTGTTTTGAATGTCGAATTGCATGTTTCTTTTATTATAATCCTCTCAAAAATAAGAGAAAAAAAGGATAAGAAACTAATTTAATCGCGGATTTTATTTCGTTTTTATTAAAATTTTTGGAAGTCTGTTAGGTTTATAGCAAAAAAAATCCCAAGAATTAAACTCGGGATTAGTTATTATTTTAATTTTTTCTTTACTTCGACTTCGTGGAAACTTTCAATAATATCGTATTCCTTAATATCATTGTATCCTTTAATTTGCATACCGCAATCGTACCCTTTAGATACTTCTTTTACATCGTCTTTGAAACGTTTTAAAGCGACTAATTCTCCTGTAAAAATAACAACACCTTCTCTAATTAGTCGGATTCTGTTGCTACGTATTACTTTTCCATCTGTAACCATACATCCAGCAATTGTACCAACTTTAGAAACTTTAAACAATTCTCTAATTTCGGCAGTACCTGTAATTTCTTCTTTTAATTCTGGAGAAAGCATACCTTCCATTGCATCTTTTAAGTCATCAATAGCTGCATAAATAATAGAATAATTACGGATATCAATTTCTTCTTTTTCAGCTAATGCTTTTGCATTTCCAGCAGGGCGAACATTAAATCCAATAATAATGGCATCTGAAGCAGACGCTAATAATACGTCAGATTCTGTAATTGCTCCAACTCCTTTATGTATAATATTAATTTGAATTTCTTCCGTTGATAATTTAGAGAATGAATCAGATAATGCTTCTACTGAACCGTCCACATCTCCTTTAAGAATTATGTTTAATTCTTTAAACTGACCTAAAGCAATACGACGTCCAATTTCTGAAAGGGTAATATGTTTTTGTGTACGAACGGATTGTTCACGCATTAATTGTGTGCGTTTTGCGGCAATTTGTTTTGCTTCTCTTTCGTCTTCATATACATTAAACTTATCTCCTGCTGTTGGTGCTCCATCTAATCCAAGGATAGATACTGGTGTTGAAGGACCTGCTTCTTTTACAGTATGTCCTCTTTCGTCAAACATGGCACGGATTTTACCATGGTTTTTACCAGCTAAAAGGTAATCTCCAATTTTAAGTGTCCCTGCTTGTACCAAGATAGTAGAAACATATCCGCGTCCTTTATCTAGCTGAGCTTCTACTACTGTTCCTTGTGCCGGTTTATTTGGATTTGCTTTTAATTCTAATATTTCGGCCTCTAATAATACTTTTTCTAAAAGTTCTGTAACTCCCATTCCCATTTTAGCAGAGATGTCATGAGATTGATATTTTCCACCCCATTCTTCCACTAAAAGGTTCATTGAAGCTAATTTTTCTTTGATTTTATCAGGATTTGCAGTTTGTTTATCTACTTTATTTATAGCAAATATCATAGGAACTCCAGCTGCTTGGGCATGACTAATTGCTTCTTTTGTTTGAGGCATGATATCATCGTCTGCAGCAATTACAATAATAGCGATATCTGTAACTTGGGCTCCACGTGCACGCATGGCTGTAAAGGCTTCGTGACCTGGTGTGTCTAAAAATGTAATTTTTTGACCTGCTTCTAAAGTTACACTATACGCGCCAATATGTTGTGTAATTCCTCCTGATTCTCCAGCAATTACATTTGCTTTTCTAATGTAATCTAACAAAGATGTTTTTCCGTGATCTACGTGTCCCATAACAGTTACGATTGGTGCACGATGTGTTAAATCTTCTGGATTATCTTCTATCACTTCGATATTTTCTTCAATATCTGTTGTAATAAATTGTACTTCATACCCAAATTCATCTGCAACAATAGTTAGTGTTTCTGCATCTAAACGCTGATTCATGGTAACCATTATGCCTAAAGACATACATGTTCCAATTACTTTTGTAATAGGCACATCCATCATAGTAGCAATTTCTCCAACCGTAACAAACTCGGTTACTTTTAAGATTTTGCTTTCTAATTCTTGTTGTAATTGTTCGTCTTCTGAACGTTGACGATGCGTATCTCTTTTATCTCTTCTATATTTAGCAGCTTTAGATTTATTACCTTTTCCTTGTAATCTTTCTAATGTCTCCTTAATTTGATTTTTAACTTCTTCTTCCGTAGGCTCAACTTTAGCTACAACTGGTTTTGGTCCTCCTTTTTTAAATCTATCATTTCCTCCTGCAAATGGTTTTCTTTGACCTCCTTGTTGTGTATTATTAGTAGCGCCTCCAGTATTTGGACCTGTGGGTTTTGTAATTCTTTTGCGTTTACTTTTGTTGTTATTCGCTCCAGCTTGATTTGCATTACCCGCCCCAGCAGGCTTACCATCTTTTTTAGGTTCTTCTTTTTTCTTTTTAGGCTTATTAAATTGAGATAAATCAATTGTTTGACCTGTAAAAGTAGCTCCTGAAAGTTTTTGATATTGGGTTTTTATTGTTTCATCAATTGGTGCACCCTCTTCTTGGGCAGTAGTTGTTTCTTTTTTCTTTTCTACTGAAGCTGGTGCCGAAACTTTTTTCGATTCAGTTTCTGTTTTTGGTTTTTCAGAAGGAGTTTCTGCTTTTACTTCTCCTGTTATGACGGTATTTTCAACAACTTTAGCTACAGGTTTTTCCGAAACATTTTTTTGTTCAGCAACTTCTCCTTTTTTTGGATTTAGCTCAATTTTACCAAGTGTTTTTGGACCTGTTACAGTGGCTTTTGCTTTAATAATTTCTTGTTTCTGTCTTTCATCTTCAGCGCGACGTTTTTCTTCGAGGTCTTTTTCGATTTCACGTTTAAGAGCTTCTTTCTCTTTTTTCTTTTCCTCACCTACTTCTTTAGAGGCTACTTTGTTCCCCTTATCAGCCGAAAAAGTACTGCATAAAACGTCATACTCCAATTGAGATATTTTTGCATTAGGACTGTGCTCAATAGTGTGCCCCTTGTCCTTAAGTGTTTCCACTGCTCTATCCAATGAAATATTAAATTCTTTTAAGACTTTATTAATTCGTATTGCTCTTTCTTCAGACATATATTGTATTTTGCTAAAATTTAGTTGTTGTGTTGTCTTTATTTCCTCAAAGGTAATTATTTATTCTGTTTTTTTTAAGAATTTAGCCTTCAAGCTCTTCTTTTAACACTCTAATTACATCTAAAATTGTTTCTTCTTCAAGATCTGTTCTTCTAACCAAATCATCTACATCTTGATCTAAAATACTTCTTGCAGTATCTAAACCAATTTTTTCAAATTCTTCAATGATCCACTCTTCAATTTCGTCTGTAAATTCTCTTAATTCTACATCATCCTCCTCTTCTACAATTCCTTCGCGAATGACATCTAATTCATAACCTGTTAACTGACTCGCTAATTTTATGTTTTGACCATTACGTCCGATTGCTTTTGAAACTTCTTCAATTTTCAAGAATACTTCTGCTTTTTTGTTTTCTTCATCAATTTTTACAGAGGAAACTTTTGCAGGACTTAATGCTCTTGTTATGTATAATTGTGTGTTGTTTGTGTAATTAATTACGTCGATATTTTCATTTCCTAACTCGCGAACTATACCGTGAATACGTGAGCCTTTCATACCCACACAAGCACCCACAGGGTCAATTCTATCGTCATAAGAATCTACGGCTACTTTTGCTTTTTCACCTGGAATTCTAACTACTTTTTTTACTGTGATTAATCCGTCGAAAACTTCTGGAATTTCTTGTTCAAATAATTTTTCTAAGAAATCTGGAGCAGTTCTTGACATAATTATTTGAGGCTTATTTCCTTTTAATTCTACACTTTCAATAATTCCACGAACATTTTCACCTTTTTTAAAGAAATCATTTGGAATTTGTTTGTCTTTTGGTAAAACAATTTCATTTCCATCGTCGTCCATTAATACTACCATTTTTGGTCGCACATGATGCACCTCAGCGGTATAAATATCTCCTATTAAATCTTTAAATTGTTTGTAAAGATTTGTATTATCATGCTCATGAATTTTTGAAATTAAATTTTGGCGTAAAGCTAAAATAGCTCTTCTTCCTAAGTCAATTAATTTCACTTCTTCTGAAACATCTTCACCTACTTCAAAATCTGGCTCAATTTTTCTTGCTTCTGACAATGAAATTTCGGAATTTTCGTCTTCCACTTCTCCATCTGCAACAACGACTCTATTTCTCCAAATTTCCATATCTCCTTTATCAGGGTTTATGATAATGTCAAAATTTTCATCTGAACCATATTTTTTCTTCAAAGCATTTCTAAACACATCTTCTAGAATTGCCATAAGGGTAACTCTATCTATAAGTTTATCGTCCTTAAACTCTGAAAATGATTCAATTAATGCAATATTCTCCATGATACGCTATATTAAAATGATATTAGTACTATTGATTCTTTTATTTCTCCATATGGTAAACGTACTGTTTTCTCAACTGTTTCTTTTCCTTTACCAATTTTTTTTGGCTCTCTTGCTTTCCAAGAAAAAGTAGCCGCTTCGTCATCTGCATCTGTCAAAAGCGCTTCAATTTCTTCATTTGAAATTGTTTTAACCTTTAACTTCCTTCCTATATTTTTTTTATATTGTCTTACAAATTTTAATGGACTAGACACTCCCGCTGAAGCCACTTCTAAAGAAAAATCCAATTCTTCTTTATCTAATTCTTGTTCAACCGCTCTACTGATTGTAATGCAATCTTGAAGATTAACACCACTGTCTCCATCAAGCGTAATAATGATTTTATTATTCTCAGAAACAGATAGTTCAATTAAAAATAACTGCTCATAATCTGCAAGCACAGCGTCTAATATGTTTTTTACTTTGTCTTTCAATGTAATTTCTATAAAAAGAGGCACGCAATGCGTGCCTCATTATTTGTTTGATTACTAAATAACTGCGCAAATATAAACATTTTTTTTTAAAATGGAACAAAATATGATTTTTTAAGATTTTTAAACAATTGTTAAAATAATTTTTGTAACTTTATAGTGTAGAAATTTACAAATCAAAATTAAATACTAATGAAAACTATTTTAGTCCCTACAGATTTTTCAAAACATGCCGAATATGCTTTAAAAGTAGCTGCTCAAATCGCAAAAAAAAATAACGGAAAAATTATTATCTTACACATGTTAGAGTTGTCAACATCTGGAAATGATGCTTTGTCAACCGCACATGACATACCAGAATTAATGTTTTTCAAGAATGCCGCTGTAAATAAATTAGAAGAATTGCAAGAATCTTCTTATTTGAATGGTATTGATGTTTCAAGTGTTGTCCAATTTCATATGGCCTTTACAGGTATTATTGAAAATGCCGAAAAGCATCATGTAGATTTAATTGTTATGGGTTCGCATGGCGCAAGTGGTTTCCAAGAAATGTTTATTGGATCTAATGCTGAAAAAGTGGTTAGAAACTCAACAATACCTACACTCGTAATCAAAAAAGAAGAAGAAACATTCAAAGCAGATAGTTTAGTATTTGCCTCTGATTTTTCCGATGAAATTAAAAAACCTTTTGCAAAAGTTATTGAATTTGCGAAGAGTTTTAACTCACATATTAAATTGGTTAACATTTCAACGCCAAATAATTTTTCGCCTTCAAGAGTTGCAGAAAAAAGAATGCAAGAATTTATTGCCGAATTTGATTTCCAAAACTATTCTACACACATTTATAATGATTTAAATGTAGAGAAAGGAATTTTACATTTTGCCAAAGATTCGAATTCTGATATAATAGGTATGTGTACACATGGAAGAAAAGGATTAGCGCATTTTTTCAATGGAAGCATCTCTGAAGATTTAGTAAACCACTCTAAAAGACCTGTTATTACATTCAAAATATAAACTGAAAGTTATAAACTAAAAAATCCCGCTTTTGGCGGGATTTTTTGTTGGTCCACAAGGACTCGAACCTTGAATGACGGTACCAAAAACCGGAGTGTTACCATTACACCATGGACCAATTATTTTGTAATTGCGAGTGCAAATGTAACACATATTTTATTTCCTGCAAATTTTTATTTAAAAATTTTTTTAAGAAAAAATTAATTGGTATTCTGTACAATAAATAGTTTCTTTGTAGTGTTAAAACAGAGTTTATTATGATGTCATTTAATTACAATAAGTGGAATACAATATTAGGTTGGACAGCATTTACCGTTGCATTAATTACCTATACTTTAACCGTAGAACCTACAATGAGTTTTTGGGATTGCGGAGAATATATAGCCACTGCTGCCAAACTTGAAGTAGGACACCCTCCTGGTGCACCTTTATTTCAAATGATAGGTGCTTTTTTTGCTATGTTTGCCGCTAGTAAAGAACACATTGCACTGATGGTTAACATGACTTCTGTATTTTCGAGTGCCTTTACTATTTTATTTATGTATTGGTCATTAACAAAAATCATCAAAAAAATTGCTACACATAAAACAGAATGGAATGATAATATAGGTAAAATAACTTTAGGCGCATCCTTAATAGCTGCTCTTTCTTATACCTTTACAGATAGTTTTTGGTACAACGCTTCTGAAGCCGAAGTATATGCTATGGCATCTTTATTCATTGCCATTTTATTTTGGCTAGGCTTAAAATGGGAAGAAAACATAGAAAACGAACGAGGCAATAAGTGGTTAATCTTAATTTCACTAGTCATTGGCCTTTCATTTGGGGTTCATTTCATGGCTCTTTTAACTATTCCGTCAATTGGGCTGTTATACTACTTTAAAAAACACAAAAACATTACCGTAAAGGGTTTTATTATTGCAAACGTTGTAATTGTTGCTATTCTATTATTCATTTTTAAATTATTATTACCTTACACATTGGCCTTTTTTGCAAAAACAGAGATTTTCATGGTAAACAAAATTGGATTACCTTTTAACTCTGGAACTATTTTTGCTTTTTTACTAATTATTGGTTTTTTCTATTTTGGCTTAAATTATACTAAGAAAAAAGGACTCACTTCATACAACACCTTATTGCTTTGTACTTTATTTGTACTTATAGGATTTTCAACTTGGATTATGCTGCCTATTAGAGCAAATTCGAACATTAATATTAATGAAAACAAACCAAGTGATGCTGCTGAAGTATTAGCCTACTACAACAGAGAACAATATGGCGAACAAAAACTATTTTATGGTTCTCAATATTCGGTTATGTTTTCTGGATTAGACAAAGAAAATCCATATCAAGACGATAAGCCTAATTATGAAAGAGATTCCAAAACAGGTAAATATATTATTACGAATAATTTTAAGAATGCTAAACAAAATTATGACGGAGCACACAACACCATTTTACCAAGAATGTGGAGTGAAGAGCATGCTAAAAATTATATGATATTTACTAAACCTCTTGAGTTTAGAATTGACCCAGAAGCTTTTGTTGATGAAGAAACAGGGGAAATGAATGAAGAACAAATGGGGCAAATGACCGAAATTGCATCTGATTTTAGAAAAGCTTATAGTGAAAAAAAGGTGGACTTAGACGGCTATCTGGAGTTTTTAAAAACGTATGGTGATTATTTGATTGTAGAAAAACCGACAATTTCAGATAATCTTCAGTTTATGTTTGAATATCAATTTGGCTACATGTATTTCCGTTATTTAATGTGGAATTTTGTAGGAAGACAAAATGATTTACAAGGTAACTATGAAAGTTTGGAAGGAAATTGGCTGAGTGGAATTCCATTTGTTGACAACTGGCTACTAGACAATCAAAATGAACTGACTAGTGATATGAAAAATAATAAAGGAAGAAACACCTATTTCTTTTTACCATTAATTTTAGGCCTAATTGGAATGTATTTTCATGCAAAACACGAATGGAAATCGTTTTATGTTTTGCTTGTATTATTCTTATTCACAGGATTAGCCTTAAAAATTTATTTGAACGAAAGACCTTTTGAACCAAGAGAACGAGATTATGCTCTAGTAGGTTCGTTCTATGTATTTGCTATGTGGATAGGTGTAGGCGTGTATGCTATTTATCAATATGTATTGAAGTATATTTCGCCAAGAGTTGCTCTACCGGCCGTATTAGCCGCAACACTTCTTGCTTCTCCAATTTTGTTAGCTTCAGAAAATTGGGATGATCATGATCGTTCTGGAAAATATACAGCTGTAGCTATGGCAAAAGCATATCTCGATTCTTGTGATAAAAATGCTATTTTATTTACAATTGGAGACAATGACACTTTCCCTCTATGGTATTTACAAGAAATTGAAGGATATAGAACAGATGTTAGAATTGTAAACACTAGCTTGTTAGCAACAGACTGGTATATAGATGAAATGAAAATGAAGTCAAATGCATCTGAACCTTTACCTATTTCTTTTGAACATAGTGATTATGTAGGAGACAAACGTAATTATTCACTATTTATTGAAAAAACAAAAGATACTATTGATTTAAATTTAATGTTAGATTTCTTAAAGGATGATCGATCTAAAAGAGAAATGAATAATGGTCAATTTGTACATTATTACCCAAGTGACAATATTAAAGTAAAAGTTGACAAGAACACTATTATTAAAAACAAAGTTGTTTCTTCAAAATACTACAAAGACATTGTACCAGAAATTAAAATGAGATTAAAAGGTGGGGCATTATATAAAAACAGATTAATGATGCTGGACATTTTCAATCAAAATAACTGGAAACGTCCTATTTACTTCTCTCCAGGAAGTTTTGGTGCTGATGACTATATTTGGATGAAAGAATACCTGCAATTAGACGGCATGGTCTATAAACTAGTACCTATAAAAACTCCTATTAATGAAGAAAACCCTTATGAGTTAGGTTACATCGATTCTGACAAAATGTATAACAATGTAATGCGTTGGGAATGGGGTAATTCGGGTAGTTCAAAGATTTATCACGACCCAGAAACTCGTAAAAATGCGCTTTCTTACAGAGGCAACCTATCTCGATTAATGGAAGTGTTAATTGAAGAAAAGAAATTTGACAAAGCGCAAAAAATCATCAATATAGCGATGAAGAATTTGCCTATTGATTATTTTGAATACTATACTACAGTAGAACCATTTGCTGAAGGCTATTACAAAATGGGCAAAACAGCCGAGGCAAGAAATATATTAAATCAATTGATTAAAAAGCGTCAAGAAAAAATCAAATTCTTTAAATCGCAAAGCGAAAAACAAAAAATATTCTATAAAATGGATATTTACAGAGAAATTGAATTGTACAGATCTTTGTTGATGTTAGCTAAAGAAAATAATGATATTGAATATTACAATCAAGAGCGCATAAAGTTTAATAGTTATAACGAATTGATGGGCAACTATAAACGTGAAAACGAATAATAAAAAAGGGCTGCTTTATAAAGCAGCCCTTTTTTTATAAATAAACAATAAAACATTCAGCTACAACACAATGTGGTAGCCATAATTTATTGAATCTATACGATTATATTAAGAAGATTGTTCTTGAATAAGTGTAATTAAAGTATTGGCATCAAACTCACCACTTTGCCTCCATACCATTTGACCGTTTTTATAGATCATAAAAGTAGGTAACCCTTTAATTCTTAATGCTTCGGCTAATTCCTTATTCTTGTCCACATCAATTTTAATGACTCTTGCTTTGTCTCCCATTGCCGCAGCAACGTGACGAATTGTTTCATTCATTGATATAGACTGCTCGTGCCATTCTGTAAAAAAATCAATTAATACAGGTACTTGAGCATCGATAAGTTCTCCAAATTTTGACATAAATTGAAGTATTTAATGAACAAATGTATATAAATTTTTATATAATTTGAGTACAAAGGTATATTTTTTACTAATTTATACCGTTTTTTTAGATTTTTTTAACTCAATTACAGTAATTTCTGGCATTATTCCTACTCTTCCTGGGTAAGCATGAAAGCCAAAACCTCTATTTACATAAATATATTTTCCTGTATTTTCATATAATCCTGCCCATTGTTTGTAAATATATTGAACCGGACTCCACTTAAATATACCCGGAATCTCAATTCCGAATTGTAAACCATGGGTATGACCTGACAATGTCAAGTGATAATGATTGGGGTCGTTTTTTACTTCATATTCCCAATGACTAGGATCATGACTCATTAATATTTTAAAATCTGAAGGCTGTAATCCTGCCGAAGCTTTCTTTAAATCTCCCGCTTTTTTAAATTTTACCCCCCAATTTTCAACACCTACTAAAGCTAATTCACTCGTTCCTTTTTTAATTTTTACATGCTCATTCATTAACAATTTGAAATCAATTTGACGATGTAAATCTTTAATTTCTTCAAAATTCTTAGCTTTTTCTTCTTCAGAATTCCATTGAATGTATTCTCCGTAATCATGATTACCTAAAACCGAATATTTTCCTAAAACAGGCTGATGGATGTTCTTGAAAATCGCTATCCAAGGATGCATTTCTTTTGCATGTGTATTTACTATATCACCAGTAAACAAAACCAAATCTGATTGTTGTGCATTAATTAAATCAATAGCATACTTAATTTTTTCGGCATTATCAAAACTACCACTATGAATATCTGAAATTTGTGTGAGGGTTGTACCATCAAAATCTGCTGGTAAATCATCAAAAAATAAGGTTTGTTTGATTACTTTGAAATTATATTTACCAATGGTCATCCCATATAACAAGGAAAAAAAAGGTATAGCTGCAATTCCTAAAGCTATTTTACTCACAAACGTTCGTCTAGAATGTAAAAAAGACCCTGAATTTTCATCAACAAAATAATTTACGGCTCCTTCAAAAACTCTAAAAACGTCTTCTGTTACTAAAATTAACGTAACCAATATTTTTGGAATATAAACCAATAAAAACAGACCAATAGTAAACAAAGTAAATTTGGTTTGTCCAACGCTTCTATCAAATGATGAAAATGCAAAAAGTAAATATAAAATGAATAAAATAGAAATAATGATATAAAACAACATAATCCACTTATTTCTAGACAGTGTTTTTACGACCTGATAGGAATAAATTTCGATAAGGATTAACAATATAATGGGAATGATACCTCGCATAATTTTATTTTTATGCAAAGTAAATCATTATTTAATTTAGAAATATAAACTTAAGTTAATATTTTGTTTTGTTTAAACTATTTTATTATTTTTGTTTTGTACTAAATTTCGTCGTTTTATGAAAAAAATATTGTTAATTTGTTTACTTACAGGATTATTTAGCTTTGCGCAAGACGTGTATCAATACAAATCGGGTGGAAGAATTTTTGAAAATGAAAGAAAATTACATCGAGATGATATTGAAAATTATTTTGGTCACAGAAAGGACATCATGAAAGAATACAATGCAGGAAAAACCAAAAAAACGGTAGGAAATATTCTTTTTTATAGTGGAACAACTATTTTTTTATGTAAATTTTTTTCAGAATCACTTTTTCCTAAAAAACCAACTTTTGTCCAAACATTTTATGGCCCTCAAAGTGTTTCAGATTTACCAAAAAACAACACACTTTTATATGTTGGAGGTGCAATGGCAATAATAGCCATTCCCATAAAAATAGGCTATTCAAAAAGAATAAAAAACGCGGTTCATTTAATGAATCAAGAATTACTAAATCAAAAGAAAGAACAATCTTATAATATCGAATATAATATTATTGGAAATTCAAATGGAGTTGGTATAAAAATGACATTTTAATTATTTGCTTATTTAAAATTAGAAAAAAGTGGCATTAAGCCACTTTTTTTGTGTTCTATCTTTGCTTTAAAAATTTAATATCTTAAATGAACTAAATAATATTTAGAGTACTCCTTATTTTTAATCAAAGAATTGTATTTTTACATCTTCATACATTCAAAACACATGTCACAAAAAAGATTATTTCTACTCGATGCGTATGCCTTAATTTTTAGAGGATATTATGCTTTTATAAAAAATCCACGAATCAACTCAAAAGGAATGGATACTTCTGCCATTATAGGGTTCATGAACTCATTAATGGATGTCATAAAAAGAGAAAAACCAGATCATTTAGCCGTTGCATTTGATAAAGGAGGAAGTAACTATCGTTTAGAAATGTTTACCGACTATAAAGCAAATCGTGATGAGACACCTGAAGCGATAAAAATTGCAGTGCCTTACATTCAAGAACTGCTTAAAGCAATGCATATTCCCATTATTGAAAAAGCAGGTTTTGAAGCTGATGATTTAATTGGCACGCTTGCAAAACAAGCAGAAAAACAAGGATACAAAGTTTTTATGGTAACGCCCGATAAAGATTTTGGACAACTGGTGTCCGAAAACATTTTCATGTATCGCCCAGCAAGAATGGGTAACGATATTGAAATTTGGGGTGTTGAAGAAGTAAAAGCAAAATTTGAGATAGAACACCCGCTGCAAGTGATTGATTTTTTAGGCATGATGGGTGATGCTGTGGATAATATACCGGGATTACCAGGTGTAGGTGAAAAAACTGCAAAAAAATTATTAGCTGAATTTGGTTCGATGGAAAATCTATTAGCCAATACAGACAAACTAAAAGGAGCGCTTAAAGAAAAAATTGAAGCCAATAAAGAAAAAGGTATTTTGTCAAAAAAACTAGCTACTATATTGCTCGATTGTCCAGTAACCTTTGACGAAGTAGATTATGAATTGTCTAAACCTGATGTTGAAAAAACAGATGTTCTTTTTCAAGAATTGGAATTCCGTCAAATGAAAGCGCAATTTGATAAATTATTTGGTACGGGGAAAGAATATGACGAAATTGATAATTCGGCACTAACATCAACAAATATTGAAGAGGAAAAAATAAAGAAAGTTGCTCCAAAAAAAACAAATGAAAGTCAAATGGATTTGTTCGGATTTTCTGAAGACGAATCTAATGAAAATAGCGCTAATTCCTACTATGCAACTTTAGAAAATACAACTCATTTTTACCAAATTGTACAAGGTGAAATGCCTACTCAACTATTTGTTCAAAATTTGCTACAACAACAATCTGTTTGTTTTGACACAGAAACAACAGGCTTAGATGCGCTAAATGCCACATTAGTAGGTATGTCTTTTTCTTGGGAAAAAGGAAAAGGTTATTATGTGCCTTTTCCCGAAAATCAAGAAGAAACATTGATTTTACTTCAAAAATTTAAACCTTTTTTTGAAAGTGAGTCAATTGAAAAAATTGGACAAAATATCAAATATGATTTAAAGGTTTTACACAACTATGGTATCGTGGTAAAAGGTCCTCTTTTTGACACGATGATAGCGCATTATTTGATTAATCCAGACATGCGACACAATATGGATGTTTTAGCAGAAACCTATTTAAAGTATTCTCCAAAATCAATAGAAACATTAATTGGTAAAAAAGGTAAAGGGCAAAAATCAATGCGAGATGTGTCACTAGAAGACATCAAAGAATATGCCGCTGAAGATGCAGATGTTACCTTGCAATTAAAGGAACATTTTCAACCTATTTTAGAAAAAGTGGGGACAAAAAAATTATTTGACAAAATTGAAATCCCATTAGTGCAAGTGTTAGCAGATATGGAACAAGAAGGCGTTCAACTCGATGTCTCTTTTTTACAAGCATTATCTACTGAGATGCAAATTGAAATTTCAAATTTAGAACAAAAAATATACGAAACAGCGGGTGAAAAATTTAATTTAGCTTCACCAAAACAACTTGGAGATATTTTATTTGACAAATTAAAAATTGGCGGCACAAAACAGAAAAAAACAAAAACAGGTCAATATGCAACGGGCGAAGAAGTGTTAAGTTATTTAGTTAACGAACACCAAATTGTAAAAGATATTTTAGAATGGCGTCAATTAATTAAACTGAAAAGTACTTATGTAGACGCTTTGCCAAATCAGGTTAATCCAAAAACAAATAGAGTGCATACAGATTATATGCAAGCTGTTGCTGCTACAGGCCGCTTGAGTTCTAATAATCCTAATTTGCAAAACATTCCGATTCGTTCAGAAAGAGGAAGACAGATTAGAAAAGCATTTGTTGCAAGAGACGAAAATTATGTATTGCTTTCTGCCGATTATTCCCAAATTGAATTGCGCATTATTGCAGCTCTTTCAGGCGAAGAAAATATGATAAAAGCATTTCAAAACAATGAAGATATTCACAGAAGTACCGCCGCAAAAGTATTTAATGTGCCATTAGAAGACGTAACAACAGCACAAAGAAGTCATGCAAAAACAGTGAATTTTGGTATTATTTATGGTGTTTCTGCTTTTGGTTTAAGTAATCAAACTAATTTATCCCGTAAAGAAAGTGCAGATTTGATTGAGGCCTATTATCAAACCTACCCAAAGTTAAAAGCTTACATGGCTAATCAAGTAAATTTTGCTAGAGAAAATGGCTATGTAGAAACTATTTCTGGCAGAAGACGTTATTTAAAAGACATTAATTCGGCTAATGCTATTGTAAAAGGTGGTGCGGAGCGAAATGCAGTCAACGCACCTATTCAAGGAAGTGCGGCAGATATTATTAAAATAGCAATGATTCATATTCATCAAAAATTAAGTGCTGAAAAATGGCAATCAAAAATGTTATTACAAGTACATGATGAACTCGTTTTTGATGCGCATATTACCGAATTAGAGCAATTAAAAACTATGATAAAACATGAAATGGAAAATGCGTTTAAACTAGATGTTCCACTTGAAGTTGAAATAGGAATAGGAAAAAATTGGTTAGAAGCACATTAGTGAAAAACTTCCTTTTTGGGTAAAAAAAAGCAACAATGTTAATATATTTAATTATTTATATATATTTGACGACCAGAAATAACTATTATAATGTCAATATTATCAAAAAATAAAATTGAACAAATCAAAGCAGTTACAAACAGCCAATATTTAGATATCATTGGGCTAATTGTAGTGCTTGCAGGTTCGTTTTCATTAGGTTATCATACTACGGAAGTACCTATTACAATATATGACTCTACTTATCTTTTCCCCTTAGGCTCTATATCAATACTAAATGTTAGTTTTTCATTAATTGGAAATAGACTTGTAACTAAAAAGAATAATTTAGGCAATTTTATTGCCACAGTAAATACATTTATTAGTGGTTTTATAGATTATTTATTAGGAAATGTAGGAGCTATATTAACCTACCCTGTTTCTTTTATTAGTAATTACTTAGTATTTAGGGCTTGGAAAAAAAGTCAAGTTTTGCGCTCTGTAGATTTTATTTTTTACAGAAATATCATTTTAGGATTTTTACTTTCTTTTATACTAAACTACATTGCGTTTACTTTTCTTTCTTCAAAACCCATAAACTGGCAATTATTTTTTGCCATCTCCATTCCTGCAGGAATAACATTTGGAGGTACTTTTAATACGGCAAGAATGTATCCTGACAATTGGTTCATGTGGCAATTTTATAACATTACAAAAATTGTTCAGAATGTTTTACAAATGAATTGGGCTAATGTGTTTAAATATGGTTTTTACTTTATAAATGCCGTTTTAGGTTACATTACTTGGAAAGACGATAAAAAAATTATGGATAAAAACGACTATTAATTTTTTATATATAGAAAATGAAAAATTTCATTAGTGCTTTACTCTTATTCCTTTCCTCACTTGCTATTGGACAACAAGACGCACGATATGCAAAAATTGATAGCTTACTTACCTATTTGAATAAAAATAATAAATTTATGGGTGCCTTAACCATAAGAGAAGGCGATAATGTTTTTTTCAACAAAGGGTATGGTTTTGCAGATGTATCAAAAAATAGAGAAGCCTCTCGTTTAACAAAATACAAAATTGGTTCTGTCACAAAAACATTTACCGCGGTTATTGTACTACAATTAATAGAAGAAAAAAAACTTTCTCTACAAACTAAGCTGAATCGTTTTTATCCAAAAATTAAAAACGCAGAAAAAATTACGATTTCTGATTTACTTTACCAACGCACGGGGATTATCGATTATATCAATGCAGATTCTACTATGGTAAAAAAAGTATTTGAAGTAAATACTAAAAAAGATATGCTAGCGCGTATTGCTTCTTATGAGCCTTTATTTGAACCGGGAAGCAAATTTGAATATAGTAATTCTAATTATTATTTATTGGGTTGTATTATTGAAGAAGTTACTAAAAAACCCTATGCTGACAATTTAAATGAACGTATAGTTTCTAAAATAAATTTAAAAAACACCTATTATAAAGCCAGTAAAATTGAGACTTCTTTTAACGAGAGTTATTCCTATATATTTGATGGAACAAAATGGGAAGAAATACCAGAATGGGACAACAATATGGCTTTTGCTGCGGGTGCTATTACTTCTACTCCTGCAGATTTAACTCGTTTCATGAGGGCTTTATTTAAAGATGAACTTATCTCTAAAAAAAGTCTGGATGTAATGAAAACACTAAAAGATTCATATGGTATGGCTTTAGTTCAATTTCCTTTTGGTCAAAGAAAATTTTATGGCCATACAGGAGGAATTGAAAACTTTAGAGCTGTAGTAGGTTATAATCCTGAAGACGAACTTGGAATTTCATTAATTGTAAATGGAGACAATTTCAATAGAAATGAAATTATGATTGGGATATTGAGCATTTACTATAAAGTACCTTATCCTTTCCCTACGTTTGCTAAAATTGACCCCAATCAACTTGTAAAATATACAGGAAATTACAGTTCAAAAGAAATCCCATTAAAAATTGTAGTAGCTGAAAAAAATGGCGAATTAACTGCTCAAGCTACAGGACAACCTTCTTTTCCGTTGACGTATGTAAAAGATACTGTTTTTGTATTTCAAACTGCAGGGATAGAAATCACATTCACCGAAAATGGCTTTATTTTAAAACAAGGCGGTGCCAAATTTACCTATACTAAAGATTAACCTATGAGGTATTATATTATTGCAGGAGAAGCTTCGGGCGATTTGCATGGTTCAAATTTGATGAAAGCCTTATTTAAAAAAGATGCAAATGCAACGATACGATTTTGGGGCGGTGATTTAATGCAACAAACGGGAGGAACATTAGTAAAACATTATAGAGATTTAGCTTTTATGGGCTTTGCTGAAGTTATTTTAAATTTAAAAACGATTTTAAATAACATAAAAATTTGTAAAGCCGATATTCTCAAATTTAATCCAGATGTTATTATTTATATCGATTATCCTGGATTTAATATGCGAATTGCAAAATGGGCAAAGCAAAAAGGATTTCAAAATCATTATTATATTTCGCCACAAATCTGGGCATGGAAAGAAAATAGAATTCACGCCATTAAAAAAGATGTGGACCAAATGTATGTCATACTGCCTTTTGAAAAAGATTTTTACGAAAAAAAACACCATTATCCTGTTCACTTTGTAGGACATCCATTAATTGACGCCATTGCAAACAAGAACAAAATTAATTTTGACCATTTTATTGCCGAAAATCAACTAGAAAACAAACCTATTATTGCCTTGTTGCCAGGAAGTAGAAAACAGGAAATTGCTAAAATGCTTTCTATCATGCTCTCGGTTGTGAATGATTTTCCTGAATACCAATTTGTAATTGCAGGTGCACCAAGTCAAGAATTTGAATTTTACAAACAATTTTTAACCACTAAAAATGTAAAATTTATTTCTAATAAAACATACGATTTATTACAAGTTGCACAAGCTGCTTTAGTTACATCTGGAACAGCGACTTTAGAAACAGCTCTGTTTAAAATACCCCAAGTAGTGTGTTATAAAGGAAGTTGGATTTCGTACCAAATTGCAAAACGAATTATTACACTTAAATTCATTTCTCTTGTCAACTTAATCATGGATAAAGAAGTGGTTAAAGAACTTATTCAAGATGAATTGAACACGCAAAATCTAACAATAGAATTACATAAAATATTGAAAGGTACCAATCGTAATCAGATACTAAAAGAATACGATGCCCTTGAGAAAAAATTAGGCGGACAAGGCGCAAGTGAAAAAACAGCACAACTTATTGTTAATTTTGTAAAAAAATAGCTATATTAGGTTCAAATTTTTGAGCCGTGAAAACAACCTACTTTACAGAAGAAGGCTTCAACTTGGTTAGAAATTTAGTCTGTTACTCCCCTAAACTTTCTAAAAGGAAAACACAAAAAGCCTTACAACAGTTATTTAGTTTAATAACCTTAGTAACTTATACAAGTCATTATTATAGGCCGAAAAGAAATTTAATTATTACCTGAAATTCTAACCTTAAACTTGAATTCTAATTGATTACAATTTCTTTTTGATGCGATTTATAAAATTACCTATAATTCCCATACTCATCGTCTTTGTGTGTGGCATACTCGTTGAAACATATAGTTCCATGACTTCTTTTGTTGCGTTTGTGGGCGCAAGTAGTAGCATTATAATTTTATGTGTTAGTTATATTTATCATATAAAAAAACATAAAAATTCCATTTTTTTTGGCATACCTATTTATTTAGTTTTCTTTTTTTTAGGTATCGTTTCTAAAAAAGAATCGAATCAATTGGAACATGAATCACACTTTTCTAAGCAACTTACACCGTCTTCAAACCTTTTAAAAGGTTGTATAGTAGAACGTGTAAAACCATCTGCTTATTACACTAAATATGTTGTAGAAATTGAACAAACAAATGGTTATGAGACTATTGGAAAATTACTTGTTTTTGCGCCTAAAAAGAACTCACATCACCTTACAATTGGAACAAAAATTACAATTAAAGGAAAACCTATCTTTATTGAACCCGTCTATAATCCTTATCAGTTTGATTATACGAACTACTTAAATAATCAAAATATTTATCATTCGTTAGCGCTAAAAGAAAACGCTAAAATTGAACTTCAAAAAGCTAAAAATTGGAGATACTTTATATTTAAAATAAAAGAAACGTTATTAGAACAATTAAAAACTTATAAGCTAAAAGAAGATGATTACAATTTAATAGCCGCTCTAGTCTTTGGAGAACGAACCACGCTGTCAGCTGAGGTAACAAAAAATTATACCCAAACAGGGGTCATACATATTTTAGCTATCTCCGGTTTACACATTGCATTGTTTTACTCCATTATTCTAGGATTTTTAAACCCACTAAAGAAATACAAAAAAGGAAAACTTATTATTTTTTATTGCAGTTTACTTATACTATGGGGCTATGCCTTGCTTACAGGTTTATCTGCATCTATACTTCGTGCTGTAGTAGTATTTAGTTTAATTGCTTACGGAAGATTAAAAAATAGATCCATTAATATGGGGAATATTTTAGCCACCTCAGCCTTTATCATTCTACTATATAACCCTAATTATCTTTTTGATATTGGATTTCAACTAAGCTATGCCGCAGTGCTTTCTTTGGTATTCTTTCAACCTATTATTTCAAAATTATCCTATTCTAAATATATAATTCTATTAAAAACAAAGCAAATATTACTTGTGACCTTAGTAGCTCAATTGGGCGTTTTACCTTTGAGTTTATACTATTTTGGTCAATTTCCACTCCTTTTTTTGGTGACTAATTTAATTGTTATTCCGCTTTCAAGTGCACTTTTACTTATTGGATTGTGTTTAGTACCCATTAGTTTTTTACCCGATACAATTCGTATTTTTTTTGGCACCATTATATCTTTCCTAATTAAATTAATGAATGGTTTTACGGCTTGGATTTGCCAATTTGATGTGTTTATTATCAAAAATATTGCTTTTCATGAAATACTTGTCATTGCAGCTTACCTGCTTATTTGTTCTGTATATATTTTTACAATAGAAACAACTAAAACAAAATTCAAATGGGTACTGATCTGTGTTTTTATTTTTCAAATGAGTTATATCTATCTATTTTATTATACTAATCCTGAAAACGAATTTGTAATTTTCAATACGTACAAAAACTCGTTAGTGGCTTTGAAAAATAACAAAGAAGTACAATTCTTAACGAACAATAAAAAATCAACCGAACAAACCGCTACAGATTACATACGAAAAAATTTCATTCAAAAAGCCTCTTTTATACCTTTAGAAAATACGCTTTACTACAAATATAAAATTCTTTGTATAGATAGCTCGGGAGTATATAAAACCTCTATTGAACCTGAACTTGTTTTGCTCACACAATCACCTAAAATAAATTTAGACCGTCTAATTGAACAACTTCATCCTAAAGAAATAATAGCGGATGGTTCAAATTATGCATCCTACGTAAAAAAATGGAAACAAACATGTATAAAACAAAAAATCCCTTTTCATGCAACTGCCGAAAAGGGATTGTATAGTATCAGATAATTTTATTGCTTATTTTTCATAATTTGATTAGCGCTTTCTAACCAAACTGTAGGTCCACCAGCTATATATCCTTGACTGCCAAAATTATTGAGATTTACTTTATTATCGGTTGTTTTCGTTGGCGTTACAAAATAAAGTGTTGGAAATCCTCTTACTTGAAGCATTTGCATCAATTGTTGGTTTTGCGCTTTTAAATTTGCATCTTGAGGCGTATTTCTTGGAAAGTCTAATTCTACTAAAACAACATTTTCTGTTGCCCATTTAGCAAATTCCGCTGTCTTTAATACTTCTTTTTGTAAACGAATGCACCACCCGCACCAATCAGAACCGGTAAAAAACAACAATAATGGTTTTTTCTCTTTGATGGCTATATCGGCTGCCTTACTTACATCTGTATGCCATGTCAATTCTTGTGCCTGACTGCACACAGAAAACAGGATAAAAAACAATAAAAATAACGATTTTTTCATTTTCTTATTTTTGTCAAAAATACAATTTTAAATATAAATTTTATTTTACTTCTTGCATTAATTTTTTGATAAAAGGTGAAAGTGCTATTAAAACAACTCCTGCAATCAAAGCATAAAGTCCTAATTGATAATAGCCATCAGCATAGGTGTTTAATTTTTCTAAATTTGTCATGTTTTTAGAAGCACTTGCAATGTTTGCGCCTAATAAACCTGCGAAATATTGCCCATAAGCACTAGCTAAAAACCACATTCCCATAATAACAGCTTGTGTTTTTTGTGGGGATAATTTAGTCATGGCACTCATGCCAATTGGAGATAAACATAATTCACCAAATGTAATTACAAACCATCCAAATGTAAATAAATCTAAGGAAGTCTTGCCATCAGGGCCTGCTAAAAACTTGGTATAATAAAACACCCAAAATCCACCTGCTAAAAACAAAAAAGCAAGTCCAAATTTAAGTATGGTATTAGGTTCAAACTTTTTCTTTGCCATCCACAACCAAACCATACCCACTAATGCTGCAAATACAATTACAAAAAATGAATTTGCTGAATTGTTTACACCATTTGGGTCTAAAGTGATTCCTAAAACAGTATTGTTTAAATTCTCAGCTGCAAAATCGCTTAATGAACCTCCACTTTGCTCAAAAAATGCCCAAAAGACTACTGAAAATAACATAAAAATAACTGCAGCAATTAATTTTTTATTTTCTGCTATTGAGAAACCCCGCATTTCATAAGCCAGATATAGTAAAGAAAATGGGCCAATTGTATACATAAAATAATCTGTATAAACGGTATTAGAAACCATTACTATGATTATTGGAATGATTAAAATAGAACCCAAATAAGTAGCCCATTCATAAATTCTTCTTTTACCTGATTCAATATGTTGTAAAGGAGACAACCCGATGGTTCCTAGACTTTTTTGAGTTTGTGTAAACGTTAATAGACTTATTACCATAACCACAGCTGCTAATCCAAAAGCAATATTCCATTCTAAACCTTTTGGAATGATAGAAGCTAACATTTCTCTTTTTCCAACAGCAATACAAACATAACCTCCAATTAAAGCACCTAAATTAACTCCGGCATAAAATAACGAAAAACCAGCATCAGTTCTTGAATCTCCTTCTTTGTATAGTTTCCCTACCATTGAAGAAATGTTGGGTTTAAAAAAACCTGTACCAACAATGGTAAAACTTACCCCAATAAAAAACATTGATTTAGGATCGATAGCTAAAATTAAACTTCCTAGTATCATTAATAATCCGCCCCAAAAAAGGGATTTCCTGAATCCAAATATTTTATCAGCAAACAGCCCTCCAATAAAAGTGAATGCATATACCCATGCTTGCGTGGCACCATATTGAAGATTTGCAGTTTCTTTGTCCATTAGTAAATGATGAACCATATAGAAATAAAGCATTCCTCGCATGCCATAAAAACAAAAACGCTCCCACATTTCACTAAAGAATAAATACCACAACTGTTTTGGGTATTTCCCTTTAAAATTTTGAATTTGTTCTATTGATTGATTGTTTTCCATTAGTTTATACCTCTTTCTTTCATTACGGCATTCAATTTTTTTAATAACGCAAACATTAATAGTGTTGCAAATAACAACAAGCCAAAATTCACCCAAAAGAAATCTGCTTTATTATCATAGGAATCCCACATAGAAGCCAAAACTCCCGATAATTTATTACCAATAGATGTGGCTAAAAACCAGCCTCCCATCATTAATGAAGTAATATTTACTGGACTTAATTTTGAAACTACTGATAATCCCATTGGAGAAAGAAGTAATTCGCCTATAGTAATTACACCATAATTAGCAAACAACCACAATACACTTACTTTTTCTGAACCGTTATTCCCTGCTTTCACTGCCAAAACCATAACAAGTACAGACAAAGCAGAAATTAATAATCCAAAAGCAATTTTTGTAGGTGTAGAAGGTTCTTTCTTTCTACTTCTCAAAAACGTAAAAAAAGCTACTATTAATGGTGTTAAAACGATTACCCAAAACGGATTAATTGACTGGCTCAAATTTGACGCCCAAACGGATATTTTAGCACCTTCTTTGGGTAATTTTTCAGCATTGACATTTCTAAAATACAATGGATAATCGACTTCTTTTAGCACCTCTCCATTTTCTTTTTGAATTCTAAATGCATCATCATAAACGGCGACAGAATCCTTTTTATATTCTAATTCTTTTGTCAAATAAATTTTATCCGTAACTGTTTTTGAGATTCCAGTAACTTCTCTATCAGTATATTTATCTCCCCAATTATTTAATGCCGAACCATTTAATTTAAATACCGCCCAAAATAAAATTACAACCGCAAAAATTGCTAACAAAGCACCAATAGGTCGTTTTTCATCTTCTTTAGCACGGAAATACAAGCTCGAATAGAATAAGACCACGGGAATACATGCAAAAATAAACGCATCTGTACTATCTGAACCAAAAATAAACGCATCTGGGTTTGCATCCGAAGCAATACCTTTGATTAGCCAACCAATTACTCCAAAAATAACGGATGGAACCAAAATAAAAAGTACAATTTTTGAAAAAGGCATATCATGAGGCTGTACTCCTTTTTTATCTGTCTTATCGCCATAGTGTTTTGTTCCTAAAACAAAAACTAGTACGCCTATAAACATACCTACTCCTGCTACCATAAAAGCAGCTGTCCAACCAAATAAATTTTCAAATACAGCCCCAAAAAAATTACATATAAATGCGCCTACATTAATACCCATATAAAAAATATTGTAGCCTTCATCTTTTTGGTTTTTATACTTCTCTTCCGAATAGAAATTTCCTAATAACGTAGAAATATTGGGTTTAAAAAACCCATTTCCTACAATAACTAATGTCATAGCAACATATAAAATAGATTTATCATGAATTCCCATCATTAAATACCCTACTCCCATCATTAAACCACCAATAACTATTGATTTTTTATAGCCCCAATAGCGATCGGCTATTAAACCCCCAACAAAAGGTGTTAAAAAAACCAAAGCAATAAACGTTCCATATAAATCTGACGCTTCTTTTTCGGTCATTGCAAAACCTGTTTCTACATCTTTAAGGTATAAGGTAAAAATTCCAATCATTAAATAATACCCGAAACGTTCCCACATTTCAGACAAAAACAAAAAAGGCAATGCTTTAGGATGATTTTTCCACATAGTTGTTTACTTTAAAATTAAAAAAGCCAGAAACTAAATGTTTCTGGCTTGAAAGATATAAAAAATAATTTTATTTTGAGTTAGCTTAACCCATTCATCATTTTCTTTAAACGCGGAGATAATAACGCTAAAATAATGGCTGCAATACCACAAAGCACTACAAACACCATAAAGAATTCATATAAATTATGAATTTCAAAGCCTGCAAATGAAGTGTTTGCAATAGGTAATTGCTCTTTTTCAAATAATGCAAGTTGTTCGGTAGTTAGTGTAACTTTTTTATCTAAAACATCTTGAAGATTAAATCCTAATTTTTCTGCTTTTTGAAATTTATCACCTGTTGCAGGAATAATTGCCCCTAAGGAACCCGCCAAAGCATAGCCTGCCGCATTTGAGATGAAGAATACCCCATATAATAATGAAGCAAAACGTTTAGGCGCTAATTTACCCACCAATGATAAGCCTATAGGTGATAAACAAAGCTCACCCATCGTTTGGATTAAGTATAACAGCATTAACCATTTAATGGCTAATAACCCTGAGTTGCCTAAATCTTTCACATTATGTGCAATGATGAAATAACTCAACGCAATTAAAGCTAAACCTATAGCTTGTTTTAAAGGCGAAACAGGTTCTTTTCCTTTTGCTCTAAGTTTATCCCATAACAAACTAAAAGGTAAAGCTAAGGCTACAACAAACAAACCATTGAAAATTTGAACCATTGATGGTGGCATATTCCAACCAAAAATATGACGATCCGTTTGGTTATCAGCAATGAAAGTTAACGAAGACCCGGCTTGCTCAAAAGCTGCCCAGAAAAATATAATAAAAAAAGAAACAATGTAGATTACCCAAATACGTTGTCTTTCCACTTTATTTTCGGCTGAACTCATAATTAAATAAGCTAATGAAATACCGGCAGCATAGATAAACGGATAAATAATTCCTTTAATAAGTTTACCCATTTCTACAGCAGTAAAGCCAAATTCGCCTACTAAAACATATCTAAAAACAAAAAATAATGCTGCAAATATAACTACAGCAATCCCTATAGCTTTAGATGTAAACTTAGCTGTTTGTGTTTCACCTTCTTCAAAATCGTCGCCATCATTATTTTTTGGCAAACCACCAATCGGTCTTCCTTCTGGAGTTACAACATATTTATTTTTTAAAAACAAAAATAATACTGTACCTATTATCATTGCTATTGAAGCCGCTAAAAAGCCCCATTTAAAAGCATAAATATCTCTTACACCTGCTGCATCTTTTACATCACCTACGTAAGGACAAATAAATTGGCCTAAAAAAGCACCAATATTAATTCCCATATAAAAAATGGTAAAAGCAGAATCCAATTTACTTTTTTCTTGTTTTGGGTATAAACTACCCACCATTGATGAAATATTTGGTTTAAAGAAACCATTACCAAAGATGATGATGAATAAAGCAATCCACATAAATAATTTAGCACTACTAATACTAGAATCAAAAATAGATGCACTTATGAAAAGTAAAAACTGACCAATAGCCATCAAAGTACCACCAAAAAGTATACTATATCTATTACCAATATATTTATCTGAAATAAAACCTCCTAAAAGTGGCGTCAAATAACACAAGGCTAAAAAACCTCCATAAATAATGGCTGCATCGGCTTCTTTGATTAACAATGAATTTACCATAAATAAGGTTAAGATTGCTCGCATTCCATAGAAATTGAATCGCTCCCACATTTCGGTTCCAAATAACACCCATAATCCTTTTGGATGTCTTTGTTTAACAGTTGTTTCGCTCATTTTAATTATTTTTATTGGTTAGTTAGTTTTTATAATTTTTCTAAAATAAAATTTGTCATTTTAGTGTACAATTGTAATCTTGTTTTTCCACCATAAATACCATGGTTTTTATCTGGATAAATTGCCCAATCAAATTGTTTGTTAGCCTGTACTAAAGCTTCAATCATTTTCATAGAATTTTGCACATGTACATTGTCGTCTGCTGTTCCATGAACCAACAAGAAGTTGCCTTTTAATTTGCTTACATGATTAATTGGCGAATTGTTGTCATAACCACTTGCATTTTCTTGTGGCGTTTGCATATAACGCTCAGTGTAAATACTGTCATAATACCTCCAAGAGGTTACGGGTGCAACTGCAATAGCAGTTTTAAACACGTCTGCTCCTTGGAATAAACAATTAGACGCCATGAAACCTCCATAACTCCAGCCCCAAATACCAATTCTTGAAGCATCTATATAGGTATATTTTCCAAACACTTTAGCAGCATCGATTTGATCTTCTACTTCATATTTTCCAAGTTCTTTTTGCGTGCATTTTTTAAATGCAGCGCCTTTAAATCCAGTTCCTCTACCATCTACACATGCTACAATATAGCCTTTTTGAGCCAACATAAAATACCAATAATCATTAGTTCCGTTCCATGAGTTGGCTACTTGTTGAGAACCAGGTCCAGAGTATTGAAACATTAATAAAGGATATTTTTTAGAAGCATCAAAATCTTTTGGTTTAATTATCCAAGCATTTAGCTGATGTCCTTTTTCTGTAGTTAGCGCGAAAAATTCTTTGGGAGCAACGTTGTATTTAGCTAATTTAGCTTCCACCAACTCATTGGACTGAATTTTTTTAATTTCTGCACCTGTTTTGGAATCATTTAATGAAAAATAAGGTGCTGTAGTTGCACTTGAATAGGTATTAATAAAATACTGGAAATTTGGACTAAATGTAGCATTATTAGTTCCTGTTTTTTGGCTTAATCGCGCTTTTCCTTTTCCGTCTAATTTTATAGCATAAACATCTCTATTTATAGAACCATTTTCAACAGATTGATAATAAATCATTTTGCTTTTTTCGTCAAATCCATAATAGGCCGTTACTTCCCAATTGCCTTTAGTAATTTGTTTCTTCAACTTACCTGTTGCATCATATAAATAAATATGATTAAACCCGTCTTTTTCTGAAGTCCAAATAAAACTGTTATCTTTTAAAAACGTTAAATTATCTGTTACATCAACATAAGCAGTATCTTTTTCATTGAGAACAATTTTTGTTGTACCCGTGGTTGTATCTATAAAATGAAGATCTAAATTGTTTTGATGACGATTCATCACTTGAGCACTTAATGTGTTAGCCTCGCTAGTCCATTTAATTCTAGGAATATAAAAATCTTGATAATTTCCTAAATTGATTTGTTGTGTTTTTGCTAATTTCACATCATAAATATGTAAAGAAACATCAGCGTTTTTTTCACCTGCTTTTGGGTATTTGAATACACTTTGTGTAGGGTATAATCCTTCATTGTATAAATCCATTGAAAATTCGGGTACTTGTGATTCATCAAAACGAATGAAGGCTAATTTTGTACCGTCAGCATTCCAGTCAAATGCTTTTACAAAAGCAAATTCTTCTTCATAAACCCAATCTGTAATTCCATTAATAATTGCGTTTCTTTTTCCGTCTGTTGTAATTTGAGTATGTTTAGTAGTTGCTAAATCACATACATATAAATTATTTTCAAAAGCATACGCTACCTTAGTGCCATCGGGTGAAAAGGTAGGTTCTTGGATAGCTTTATCTGAAAACTGAGTTAATTTCTTCGTTGCAATATCATACAAGTAATAAATAGCAGTAAACGAATGTCTAAAAATAGGACTTGTATTTGTAGCTAAAAGCATTTTTTGTTCTTTAGCATCAAACGTATAACTATCAATACCTTCGAGTTCTTTATGATTTTTTGTATCAATCAACGTAGCTACTTTATTTAATGTGGCGTAATCATACAGATCTATTTGCATGCTTTTTGTTGCTCTATCAAAATTTAAAACAGTATACTGATTGGTATTTTTCATGGCTTGTAATTCATCCATGCCTTTTGTTCTAAAAGCACCTCCCCAAATTTCTTCAAGGGTCAATTTTTGTTGTGCTACTACTGATAATGAGGTAAATACTACTAAGAATAGATATTTAATTGCTGATTTCATGATATTTATTTAAAAAAACATCCAATTTTAAGGAAAATTTATCAATTGGCAATGAAAAATATACGTTTTGTGATTTTTTAGTATTAATTGATTTTATTAAAACGACTTGTCAATACTATTTTTTACCTTTGTCTTTCAATATAGATACATATGCAAAAGGAAATTAGTTTTTCTAAGTTAACCAAAGAAGATAAAATCAACTGGATTACATCTACTTATTTTTCAAATCCAGATGAAGCAAAAAGGGTGCTAAAACAATATTGGAACAACGAAGAAGCACTACAAAAACTTCACGATGAATTTATTGAAAATACGCTAACTAATTATTATCTGCCATTGGGTGTTGCTCCTAATTTTTCCATTAATGGAAAAAATTACACACTACCAATGGCGATAGAGGAAAGTTCAGTTGTAGCAGCGGCGAGTAAAGCGGCAAAATTTTGGAATGCTCGAGGCGGATTTAAAGCTACTGTATTAGGTACTGAAAAAATTGGGCAAGTACATTTTATCTATAAAGGAGACAAAAGTAAATTGCAAAATTATTTTAATTTTATAAAACCCGCTTTGTTTTCTGATACAGCTAACATTACAAAAAATATGCAAAAACGAGGTGGCGGAATCAAATCGCTTACCTTGGTTGATAAAACTGCTGAACTAGAAAATTACTATCAAATTCATGCAACTTTTGAAACAAAAGATAGTATGGGAGCTAATTTTATTAATTCCTGTTTAGAACAATTTGCCAAAACATTTAAATCTAATGCCACAGCATATAGCCCTTTTTCTCCACTAGAAAGTGACATTTTAATTGTGATGAGCATTTTGAGTAATTTTGTGCCAGATTGTGTTGTAAGAGCCGAAGTATCCTGTCCTGTTTCAGAATTGAATGAAGATAAAAATATATCGCCCGAATTATTTGCAGAAAAATTTGTTACTGCTGTAAAAATTGCCGAAATTGAACCTTACAGAGCCGTTACGCACAATAAAGGTATAATGAATGGTGTTGATGCTGTTGTATTGGCTACCGGAAATGATTTTAGAGCTGTAGAAGCAGGTGTTCATGCGTATGCAAGTAAAAATGGAACGTATAGCAGTTTATCTCATGCAAAAATTGAAAACGGCATCTTTACTTTTTGGTTAGATATTCCTTTAGCATTAGGAACAGTTGGCGGCTTAACGAGTCTGCATCCATTAGTTAAATTTTCTTTAGAAATGCTTGGAAACCCTTCTGCAGAAGAATTAATGAAAATTGTTGCCGTTGCTGGATTAGCTCAAAATTTTGCTGCCCTTCGTTCATTAACCACTTCGGGTATTCAACAAGGGCATATGAAAATGCATTTGAATAACATTTTGAATCAACACCAAGCTACGAAAGAAGAAAAAGAAAAAGTTATGGCCTATTTTGCAGATCAAACTGTATCACATAATTTAGTAGTTGATTATTTAGAACGTTTAAGAGCTAGCAAATAAATGCTAAAAGTAAACAAACAGCAAACGCTCATGGACTTTGATGACAAACAAACTTTTTATTCTAACGGAAAACTATTAATCACTGGTGAATATCTAGTATTAAACGGCGCTTTGGCTTTGGCTTTGCCTACAAAATTTGGGCAATATTTACATGTTTCCTCTATAAAAGAACAGATAATTATTTGGAAGAGTTATGATGCAGACGGAAGTTGTTGGTTTGAAACCAGTCTTACTTTTAATGATATTGTAGCAAAAAGAAAATTTGAAGAAGATGCCATAAAAAAAACCTTAGTTGAAATTTTACACTACGCATACAAACAAAATCCAACTTTTCTTGAAAAAACTGGTTTTGAAATAAAAACAACACTTACGTTTCCAAGAAATTGGGGATTAGGAACTTCCTCCACTTTAATTAACAATATTGCTCAATGGTTACAAATCGACCCCTTTACCTTATTACGAGAAAGTTTTGGCGGGAGTGGATATGACATTGCTTGTGCGCAAAACAACATGGGCTTACTTTATCAATTAGTAGAAGAAAAACCAAGTGTTAAACCCTTTATATTTCGTCCTATTTTTACTAAAAATATCTTTTTTGTTTACCTAAACCGAAAACAAAATAGTCGTCATGCTATTCAAAATTTCATAAATAAGCAGACTTTTTTGGAACAAGAAACAAAAGCTGTTTCAACTATTTCGGAAGAACTTACACAACACATTTCATTTGAACGCTTTTGTTATTTACTTGAAAAACACGAAGTTTTATTAAGTACAATTTTAGAATTACCTACGACAAAAGAACGCTTATTTGCAGACTTTAATGGGGTAATAAAAAGTTTAGGCGCATGGGGTGGCGACTTTATTTTAGTAGCTTCAAAAGAGAATCCAACAATTTATTTTAAGGAAAAAGGTTATCATACGATTTTAAACTACAACGAAATGATACGTTAAAAATATCCTAGTCAACAACATTACCTTTAAGATATAATACCGTAAAAACAGGATTTGTATTTGACTCCACTACTATTGAATTTTTAATTTTTCCAATTTTCTCCTTAGATGCAACAAACTTAACTTTTAATTCAACTTTATCATTAGGATTAATAATTGAATCGCTTAATTTTGCCACCGTACAACCACACGATGTCTTTATATTTTTTATTATCAAATTTGTAGTTGATATATTTTTAATTTTAAAAACTTTACTAACGCTTTCATTCGAGTGAATTGTACCAAAATTAATTTCTTTTTGTACTTCAATAATAGCGCTTTCTTCTACTTCTTTACATGATAGAAGTAAAACTAAACCCAACATTAAACTTAGAATTTTATTTCTCATTTTGGACTAAATCATAAATATTGTTATACGTTTCTACCCTACTTGTATTCAAACTTCCAAAATATTTTATTTTTCCATCTTTGGAAACAATCATATAATGTGGAAATGTATTAAATTTTAATTGCTTTAAAATCTCTTTAGATGCAAAAAAATTTTTAAACCCATATTTTTTAACCAATTTGTGCCCCATCATTCTATTTGGCTTTGAATCATCTACATTAACTGAAAAAACTTCAACTTCCTTATCGTTCTTATAATAATTATAAACTTTTTGAAATTCTGGAAATGCTTCGATACAATAACCACAGGAATTTGACCAGAGATCGATTATCAATATTTTATTGCAATTATTGACGTTTTTTACTTTACCCTCAATATCTTCAATTTTTAATATTGGTAACTTAGAACCAACTATTTCATATTCATGTAATTTTGAAAAATAATAATTGTTTATATTTCTAAAATTAAGGCTTAGTATAACATATAGTACAACATAAGTAATTGTAATACTTTTTTTATTTTTAAATATGTACAATAGTATAGCGAAAATAGATGAAATTGTATAAATTAAAACTAATTGTATTCCTATAAAACCAGAATTGCTAACAAAAAAAGAATTTATACCTAATCCAAAAAATATAATTGAAAAAATAAAAATAAAAATCCATCCATAAAATTTGAATGGATTTTTAGTAAGTAAATAATAACTCAATGCAAAGTTTACGATGCCAACAATGTAAAACCTAAATTCAAATTTAAGTAATCCTATTGCAAGATTAAAAAGAAACGAAACAAAACAAATTGTTAAAAATATTTTTTTACTCATAAGTAACATTAAGATTTAATACTTTTTTTAACAAATGTAATTGTATAATTTAAACAATCATATTGCACAAAGATGTGTATACAAAAAACCTTTTTTCTTCGTTTATATATTTATGCCTATTTTTGAAACATGTATAAATATGTAGTCGCTTTTTTTCTTTTTTGTTTTAGTATTTCTACTAGTTATAGTCAGGAAAAAACGGCTACACGAAAAACAAAAAAACTACTTTATACTTCAAAAGAAATTTTGGTGGACTCCTTACCTATTTTTAGTCCCTCTTTAAAAATTTATACTTCAAAAAAACAAGTTGTTGATAGCTCCTATTATTTTTTTGACACAGCAAAAAACACGCTCTTGTTTAAGAAACCGATTCAGGACACACTAGAAATAACCTATTTTAATTTGCCCGATTTCTTAACGAAAACGTATACAATTTATGATGACAAAAAAATTGTTCCCAATGAAGCTGGAAAATTACTCACATTAGAAGAAAAAAAACCAATTAAAAGCACACCTCTCTTTAATGGTTTACAAACAAATGGTAGCATTTCAAGAGCTGTGACTGTTGGAAATAATCAAAACACGGTATTAAATTCTAATTTAGATTTACAAATTTCTGGAAAACTATCCAATGATGTAACACTAAGAGCCTCTATACAAGACAGTAATATTCCATTACAAGAAGGAGGTTATTCGCAAAAATTAGATGAGTTTGATCAAATTTTCATTGAATTAGCAGCTAAAAATTGGGGTATTAGAGCAGGTGATTTATTCTTAGAAAACAGACAAAGTTCGTTTTTAAATTTTAACAAAAAGGTACAGGGCCTCAATGCTAAATTCAGTTGGGGCAACACACAACAACAAACCACAGCAAACCTTGCAGCTGCATTAGTAAGAGGACAGTATGCTAAAAGTAATTTTATTGGCCAAGAAGGTAATCAAGGACCTTATAAACTTAGGGGTACAAATGGCGAATTGTATGTACTTGTAATATCTGGCTCTGAAAGAGTGTATGTTAATGGAATACTTTTAGAACGAGGTGAAAATAAAGATTATATCATCGATTACAATGCAGGCGAAATTATTTTTAATGCTACAAAACCCATTACTTCAGAAATGCGAATTATTGTAGAATACCAATATTCTGATAGAAATTTTACTCGTTTTTTAACTTATGGTGGCCTACAACATGAAAGAAATGCTTTTAAAATTGGCTCCTATATATACACAGAAAGTGATGTTAAAAATCAGCCTTTACAACAATCCTTATCGCAGGAACAAATTCAGGTTTTGCAAAATGCTGGCGATGACGCTTCTCTAATGAATGCCCCTTCTGCCTATATAGATAGTTATTCTGAAAACAAAATATTGTATCGCAAAACAACGGTTGGAAGTACCGAAGTATTTCAATTTTCTACAGATGCCACACAAACGTTGTATAATGTAAAGTTTTCATTTGTAGGTGCTAACCAAGGAAATTATGTGTTGATAAGTACCAATGCTATTGGAAAAATTTATGAATATGTGACGCCTATATCTGGCGTTCCTCAAGGAAATTATGAACCCATCATTCGATTAATTGCTCCAACTAAACTACAAATTGCTACAATTATGAGTAGCTACAATCCTTCTGAAAAAACTAATATTGAAGCAGAAGTAGCTACAAGTACATATGACAAAAATTTATACTCATCAATAAACGATTCTGACAACAAAGGTATTGCAGGAAAATTTAAAGTTAAACAACGATTATTTTCAAAAAATTGTATTATAGATGCGTTTACGTCATTGTATTATGTTCAACAAAATTTTAAACCTATAGAACGCCTTTACAATATTGAATTTGCAAGAGATTGGAACATTTTAAATCCTATGGGGAACCAATTACTACTTAATGGAGGCGTTGATTTTAGTTCACACACAACTAGAAAATGGTTACTGAAAGGTAATTATAATTTTGAAAAATTGATGTACACCCAAACCTTTTCAGGGAATAAACATAATTTTCAAACTATTATCAAAAAAAGCGGTTTTGTTTTTCAAACTAACGGAAGTGCGATGAAAAGTAGCAGTAATTTAAATGAAACTAATTTTGTAAGAAACCAAACCACATCCAAATACCATTGGAAAAAAAATTATATTGGTGGAAACTTCAGATATGAATACAATAAAGATTTTAATAGTGCCACTCAAAATTTAACAACCCATACACAACGTTTTTCAGAATTTGGAAATTTTATTGGAAGAGGGGATTCGACCAAAATTTTTACCGAAGTAGGTTACTTGATTAGAACGAATGATAGTTTAAAAAACAATGCTTTAGAACGTGTTAATCAATCATTTTCAACCTATTTAAATGCACAATTATTTAAAACAGATACAAGAAGCTTGCGTGTATTTTTAAATTATAGAAATTTAAAATTTACAAATGGCACAAAAAACCAACCTTCGTTCAATAGTAGAATTTCTTATACAGATAGTTATTTTAAACAATTGATTCAGAACACTACTTTTTACGAAACTTCATCAGGAACCATTGCGCAACAAGAATTTACCTATTTAGAAGTCGATGCGGGCCGTGGCATTTACATGTGGAATGATTATAACGGAAATGGCATTCAAGAATTACAAGAATTTGAAATTGCTACTTTCCCTGATTTAGCCAAATACGTGAAACTATTTTTACCCAATCAGGTATTTGTCAATACGTTTCAAAACCGTTTAAGTCAATCTCTTTCTTTTAATGGTGCCGTTTGGCAAAATGCCTCAGGGATTAAAAAATTAGCTTCAAAATTTTATAACCAAATGGCTTTTATTGTTGATAAGAAAGTGAAGCGTATAGGCAATGCTTTTGAATGGAATCCATTTACATATAATGAAAACGAACTAATTGGATTGAATCAATCGTTTAGAAATAGCTTATTTTATAACAAAGGTAAGCAACGACATGCCGTTACCTACAATTACACCTCAAACGCTGTAAAAAACTTATTAAACTTTAGCAACCAAAAAAATCATTTACGCGCACATCAAATCCAATATGCACATTTAGTAAAAAAATTCTGGTTGTTACAATTTATTGCTGGAAGTGGAAATTCAGAAAGCAAGTCGGATAACTATGCGAGTAGAAATTTTGAACTCCACACATTAGATTGGCAACCCAAAGTAAGTTTTTTATTTTCAAAAAATGCAAGTTGGGAAATATTTTATAAAAATAGTACAAAAAACAATACTATTGGAAACTTAGAATCCTTAAAGCAACAACAATTTGGAACACATTTTATTTGGAATAGTTCAAAAGGCCTCACAAGTAATGGAAGTATTATATATTACAATAACGATTTTAAGGGGAATGCTACATCTCCCGTTGGATTTCAGCTATTAGAAGGATTACAGGCAGGAAAAAATACAACTTGGCAAGTAAGTTTACAAAAAAGCATGACACAATATTTAGATATATCAATAAACTACCAAGGAAGAAAAGCAACGAATAGCCCTGCTATACATACAGGAACTATTCAATTGCGCGCGTTTTTTTAGAACGTTGTACTTATTTGAATACCTAATCCCGTACTTGGTGGAACAAATCTACACACACCACCTGCACAAACTAATCCACCTCGTTGTCTTCCATAATTCAATGCAATTCTAGTGCTCCCTTTTTTATATGCTGTTCCAAAATTATAAAAATGAATATCAAATAAATCTATTTCGCTTATTGTATGCGTATTCGAATCAAACCCATAATTAAACATGTCTGTGGCAAAGAAAGACCATTTTTCGTTATGGTTATATTCTAAAGAACCTCCTAACCAATTTTTTCTATCTGCATCAGCCCACATATGTTCTGCTGCTATTGTAAACGATTTTGCCCGAGGCAATACAACAGTTGCTTCAGCAAACAGAATGTTTGATTTTACTAATGATTTTTGAAAAATGCCTCTTATATATTGATCGTTATAATATTGATTGATATAGGTAATATTTCCTTTTACTTTTGAGCTCAATTTTTTAGTTATTTCGATACTATAATCTGAAAAATACTTTTGACTTGATCCTAATATATTCGTATTATAATTAGGTGCATATTCGCCATTAGAATTATAATAGGCATACGTTCCTTTTAAATTATACCAAGAAGATGCATTAACTGCTAATTTAGTTCCATACTTGCCACCAAGTGGGGATCCTTTTTTAAACTCGTAAAATAAGTCTATTTGTCCGCCTATTTCTCCAAATTTTTGTATTTGCTCATCATATTGCATAGCGGTTTTACCTTGCGCTTGGTACACATAAATGTTAGCTAAATTAGAAT